>JABMQB010000563.1 GCA_013203525.1 Mariniphaga sp. | reverse complement strand
TTGCACGCTCGGTTGCAATCTCGTTTCCACATCCCGAGGCATTTGAAAAAGTGCCATCAGGTTTTTGACGGTAAAAATAACCTGGCACAGTTTGGTTAAAAATACTACTTCGGGTGCGGCCGGTATGATTATAAACGACATCCATAATAACACCAATCCCGTTTTTATGCAGAGTCAAAACCATTTCTTTCAGCTCCCTTATCCTAACGTTTCCATCGTAAGGATTGGAAGAATATGAACCCTCGGGTGTATTAAAATTTTGCGGATCGTAACCCCAGTTATATTTTTTTAAGGAATCTTCTTCATCGACCGTATAGAAATCAAAAACCGGTAACAGATGGACATGTGTTACTCCAAGTTCAATTAAATGATCAAGTCCTGTTGTCAATCCTTCAGGTGATCTTGTTTCCTTTTCAGCCAATCCAATGAATTTCCCTTTATTCTTAATTCCTGACGTCTCAGATATTAAAAAATCACGAATATGAGTTTCATAAATAATTGCATCGGTAAAACTTATTAAACGAGGACCTTTATCTGAATTCCAATCATTTGGATTAGTTTTTTGTGGATTGTAAATCAAACCTCTTTTCCCGTTTACTCCAACACACCGGGCATAAATATCAGGAATTTCATGAAGCCACTCACCATCGTTTATTTTAAGCGTATAAAATATCCCTTCAAAGTTTCCTTCTAATTCAGTTTCCCAGATTCCAAATTCGCCCAATTCCAGATTTATTTTTTGAAATGGCCTTCCTTCTTTGCCATCATGGTATAAGCGTAATTCAACAATATTTGCAGTGGGTGCCCAAATTTTAAAAACAGTTTTTTTTGGCGACCAGAAAACTCCAAGGTCATCACCTTCGTAATAAGGATAAGTTGAAAAATCGATATGGTTAAAAAGCCAGTTCCTCATTAATACTTAAACAATGTTTTCCGTAAATAAACCGATTTACTTCCCAACCTTCTTTTCTTGACATTGTAAATAATAACTTTTGTTTTAGGATATTTTTTTAAGGATTTATCATGGCGATAAAATCCGTTCAAGTCGATTTGTAAATCATGCGTTTCTCCGGCTTTTAAAAACAAGGGGTAAAATGTATGATTGTTTGTCCCCTTTAGTTTGAATTTCCTTTTCAACCAAAAATTATCAAAAACCAAAAGAGGTTGATCAAGGTCAATATCAGAATTCCCTTTGTTTTTAACCGTTAATTTCAAAAAATCGGGATAATACAACCTGTCTTTTACAAGGGATATTTCAATTTTGGTTCTTTTTAGAAATCCTGTATTCTTACCGGATTTTATCTTTTTCAAGAATGCAATCGACACAAAAACAACCAAGGGGATAAGTATAACAAATACCCAAATAAGTTTATGTCCCTCAGGTCCAATTTCGGTTTGCGCCAGAAGTACAGTATTTAAACCAAAAAATAAGGCAAATAATAATCCTTTTTTCATTCCAATTAATTTGCCCCAAAAATACGAGAATTTTTAAGGATGTAATAAAGCTTGAATATTAATTCCCCGGCGCAAACCTAAATGTTAATTTTCGATAGTATTCAAGAGTCTGATCTGGTTTTTCAAATCCATTTGGAATTGGCATTTCAGAAAAAGTCTGAAAATAAAGCACACATGAATTCCTCCACCAAACAGCTTCTTTTTCCTGAACAGATAACAACATTTGAACATGTTTGAATTTTTCACTATCTATTTTATCCTGAAGCGCACCCCAGGCAACTTGCATATTTCTTACACTTTTAACACCATCGTAATAATGAATGCAAATTTCTTCCCATAACGTTTTCCCCGATTTCATTTTATAATCCCATGGTAAATGATGAAACCAAAGCAGGTATTCTTCGGGACAGGTTTCAAGGTTTGCGAACATATCGGCAACAGGTTTAAAATATTGCCCTGTTGCATTGCTTCCCGATGGAGTACGGTCGAAACCAATACCTTCCTTATCTGCTTTATGGTAATATAATGAAGTCCAGTCGGGGCGGCCACCTGTTACCCACGGACCAGGACCATAATGATGCCCTCGCCCCATAATATGATGTAATCCAAGAGGAGTCATATAATTAACAGTTGTTTCTCTCGATTCCAGCATTATTTTTTTAATAGAAGCCACTACTTCCGAATCGGAATAAAAAGTCATTTTTATCCAGTCTTCAGCAATTTCCTCTGATGTCAATTCATGATTCCATGCTAACTTTCCAAATGTAAACCAGTTTGATTGCCCAAACAAATGCCCCGTCCAGTTGCGGTCGTTTCCGGTGTTTGCAACTCCGGCCATTCCTGTAAGCTTATGGTTTTCCAATGAACCATCGACAACTTTTGCGACAGTCGATCCCTCTCCTTTGGCATAAGTATCTGAATCAAGGCATTCTTTATACATAGGAGCCAGATAAACCAGGTTGGTTGCCTGCCCCAGATATTCCTGTGTAATCTGAAATTCCATCATTAGCGGTGTGCCGGGCATTGCCCCAAACAATGGATGGAAAGGCTCACGGGGCTGAAAATCAATAGGCCCATTTTTTACCTGAACCAAAACATTATCACGGAACTGGACGTCTAAAGGTTTAAATTCATTTTGGGCTTGTTTAGCACGGTCATCCGGAACATTATTGTCGTAAACAAACGCACGCCACATAACAATGCCTCCAAAAGGTGCAAGGGCATCAGCCAACATATTTGCACCTTCGGCATGTGTGCGGTCGTAATTTTGTGGGCCCGGTTGACCCTCGGAGTTTGCTTTAATTAGTAATCCTCCAAAATCAGGGATATAAGAATAAACCTCTTCTATTTTCTTTTTCCACCATTCCTGTACATCTATTTCCAAAGGATCGGCAGTATTTAATCCGCCAATATCAACAGGTGAACTAAATTTGACAGATAAATAAACCTTTAATCCATAGGGGCGAAATATATCAGCCAAAGCTGCTGCTTTTTCCAAAAACTGTGGAGTTAACATTGCCGGATTAGCATTTACATTATTCAGCACTGTACCGTTAATTCCGAGAGAAGCATTAGCTCTTGCATAATCCGTATATCGAGGATCTAAATAACCGGGTAACCTGTGCCAATCCCAAAGCGAAAACCCTGCATATCCTCGTTCTACAGTCCGGTCGAGATTGTCCCAGTGGTTTAAAACCCTGATCTTAACTTTTGGCGAACTAATAATATCCAGTTTCCCGATATCCTTACCCGTCTGTAATAATTGAAGAAAATTAAATACTCCATATAAAACTCCAACATCCGAATTAGCTGTAATCAAAATAATATTCTTCCCCTCTGATTCTACACTGGAAATAATATAACCTTCCTCTCCGGCATCTTTTATTTCACTTTTGATCTTTTCGTTTAAAAGTGAATTTAATGCCGAAATATTACCTGCCACAACACTACCTTCTTCAATTTCTGAAACTACAGAAACCTGCCTGCCTAAGATTCCTACTAGTCCTTTAAACAATTCATTCTCTGCAACTTTTAGGGTTGGAGAATTTTTGAGAACCATCATACTTTTTATCTGTTGATGATAATTTTTCAATACTGGTTCAGGTGCCTTTTGATAATTTAACCATAAACCATAACCGTCGTCAGCATTAACCGAAAAAGCTGCAATTATTATTGCCAGCAAAACAAAATATATTTTTATTGTCTTCATCATTTTTATTTTTTTGATTTTAAATATATTACTATTAAATCAAAACATTAACCAAAATTAAAAATCCTATTACAATTCGTTAAAAAAGTATAAGTATAATTAATTAAAAAAAAGTGTATTTTAAAGGATTGAAACCTAAATTAGTATTAAATCCAATAGTCGTACCACCACGTTGAGTGGTGGCACGACTAAAACCTTCATAAAATGAACATAAAAAAAAGATTAGCGTTGACTGGAATTATTCTAACAACTTTAGCAGGTATAATTTCTGGATTTGATATGATAGGAGAAACAGCGACAACCGCAAAAATTCTGATTGTGTTTTTTTCAGGTTTTGGTGGAGGTGTTTCACTTATGCAATTTATTCAGAAAAGAAAACCAAATTTCTGATTTCTATTCCCACTGAAAAGCCATATACATACATGGTTCATCGCCAGTATTACGGATTGCATGTGGAATATCTGAACCGAGGAAATAAATATCGCCAACCTCTCCCTGGTATATGCCATCGCCTATTTCCATTTCGGTGGTACCACCCATCATAATAACAATTTCGGCAGGTTTGTGGGTTAAGATTGAAGATCTTATTGTAGTATGAAATAATAAATTTATTCCTGTTATATATGATTTTTACAAAAGATAAAAGGCAACAATTATTGCCTTTTATCTTAAATATTATGAGTAAAATCGTAGTGTGCCAAATAAATATACCAATTAACTATTTCTTTATTTGTAGTTTTCCGGTTATTATTTCATCCCAATATTTTACACGTACTATATAAATTCCTTCTTGCCAACCTTGAGTTTGAATTTTTGTTTTATTGCCCTTTATTTTAGTTTTCTTTTGTTTAAGAACTTGTGTAGGACTGTAAACTTCATATTCCCAATCTACATCCTCATCAAAACTAGGTAGCTCTGTTTTGGCAGACTTTAATGCTTGGTCTTCTGCTACTGGATTAATTGTCAAAGTAGTTTCCTCACTTGTTGGATTAGGAGAAAAACTCATGAAATAACCACCTCCGCAATAACCACTTCCAAAATAATCAATAATAACTTTTGCATTAATACTACAACAAGTATTTGCGTAAACTTCTACCATCCCTCCAGGAGAAGAATTTGTATAAACCGAAATCATGTTATTATACTGGTACATAGAATCCCAGGCAGCCGGAATCGACCATGAGTAGTCAGAAAGGGAACAACCTCCATTGTTACTCAAATAAATATGATAATATGTATTAGGACACATATATGCTACTGGAGTCCCTCCTGAAGTATACAAATTCAATTCAACATCTTCACTTGCTGGACCATTAATACCGACGGATTTTGTAATTATATATGGTACGTCCTCGATAGTAAACGATGCAGTAATTGAACCAGTACTTATTGTAGAAGAACTTGTAGCCCTAACTGTTACCGATGTTCCGGTATTGCCATAGGGGTAAGTTACATTTGAACCTCCCCAGGTAATAGTTGTATTTGCTGGAGGGTCTTGTAAAGAAACTGTATGCCCCCCATAACAAATTATATCAGGAGCAGAAATTGAAGGTTGAGTAATGCCTAAAACCGAATATGCAAAACTTGCATTTGCAGGTGTGTTTGGATAATATCCCAGATATTGCATATTTACAGAGTAAACCTCATATACATATGTCCTTAAAGTTACTCCTGTTGCTGTTAAGGTACCCGGTACAACTTCACAAAATCCTTCTCCAAAATTGGGATTTGCATGGCTCCATCCATTTGAAAAAGCACCTCTTCCCCATACTCCTTCAATGTGTAAAAAACTTTCAGGAAAAGTAACCGTTTTTCTTACTTCATGCCTTCTAACAAGATAGTTGGCCGAAGCAAGCCCAGAAGCTCCCAAAATTTGCATGGTATAAAATCCTACTGTATTTTGTACACTCCCTGAAGTAGCTGTCCATTGTTCCAAGGTATATGGCTCACATAAATAACTTAAAGCACTCTCGGCATTTAATCTTCCATAGCCATATGTTGCTGTAAAATCCTGGCCACTCATTCCTTGAACCTCATCAGCACTTAATTGCAATATATGTTCAATATCATCATTTGCCAGATTAGCATTATAACCTTTCAGCAATGATGCGACGCCTGATACAAAAGGAGCAGCCGAAGAAGTTCCACTCATTTCATAATAATAAGAGTTCTTTGTAGATAAAATATTTTCGCCTGGTGCACAAAGATCAATATGATTACCACGACCTGATGAAGCTCTTATGGTTTCATAGAATGAGTTTGTAGTTGCACCAACGGCAATAACATTGCTAAAACCAGCAGGATAGGATACTACATTTGGATGTGTATCATGATCGTTACCCATAATTGTTACTGAAGTTCTATTTGCTTTATAAACATATGCAAAGGCTTGGCGAACCGTTGTAGAATACCTGCCAGGATCTCCATTTTCATATTTAAGAACCCAACTATTATTCAGAACCCGGACATTGGAACTATAATTAACCGCATCTACTATTGCTTGGTAAGTATAAGCATCACCTTCATCATCAATTCGTTGAGGATGAATACGTGCATTCCAGTCTACACCTGCAATGCTCATGTTATCACTATTTGTTTCTGCTGCTGCAATTCCAGCCACATGGGTTCCATGTCCTGCCCAATCGCCACTACCTTCGCCTGTATCACCGCCCAATATTTTATTGTCTAAATCATTATGTGAAGTTTGGACACCACCATCTATGATAGCTATGATATTATTTGAATTACCTGTATAGATATCCCATGCTTCTTTTGCATGTATGTCTGCATGAATAAAAACTGGATTATCTAAACCCCATTGATCACCGTTCTCATAAAAATAGTCATTTGGCTCTAATTGAGGAGAGGCTCTACCATTTAGTTCAGCATATAAAACTTCAGGCAGGCTGTTCAGGTATTTAATCAAATCTTTCCGGTTTTTACCTTTTGGGGTTTTAATCCGAATTAAATTTGACATATCAGGTTGTTTAATTTCTCTACCGTCCGTAAATGTTTTAAGAGTATCTTCCCTCTTAAAATCAGGCAAAGCAAGTTCCATTAATGAGTCGGGTATCCCGGCAGTGTTTAATAATAGTTTAAGCTCTTCGTTGGTAAAACTCATTTTTTTAACCGGATTACCCTTGATTGTTTCAATTTTCTGAGTTATCCCCTCAGAAAAGAAAACCAGGATTTCATTATCCGGGTTACGTTGTGAATACCCGGTTAAAGACAAGCTAAGAATGCACACGACCAATGTAAAATGTTTGAAGCTCATAATTTTTAGATTAAAAGGTTAATAATTATTGAATTATTTGAAAGTTGTTATGTGTAAGTTGTTGATTGTTATTGCCATTGGCATCAATTATCCACAATGTTCCCTGGATATCGTCTATACGGTCTTTAACGCGCATAAGATAAACGATTTTTCCATCAGGCGACCACGAAAAGTTAGAGGTCCATGAAGAAGTTAACTTTTTTAATCCAGATCCATCTGAGTTAATCGTAAACAGATATATTCCTCCACCTGGATTAAGGCCAGAACTAAAAGCAATTTTTGTCCCATCAGGTGAATATTGTAAATATCGGTTATCGTAATTAGGAGAAGTGATATCTACGAGAAGTTGTTTGGTATCTGTTATATTATCGTATATCCAAATGAAGTCTCCAATATCTTCGCCAGTACTATTTAAATGATTTGTTTGATAAATCAGTGAATCATTATAGGGGTGCCAACTTGGATATGATCCATAAGGATCAATAAATTTATCAGTTGTATCTTCAAGATTTTTAATCCATAATCCCGTAGGATTTATACCATCATTTAAATGATAAGCTATTAGTTTCCCATCGGGACTCCATGCAGTTAAGTATTTTCCCACTTCAAATATCAGTGGTACAATTCCGGTAGTGTCAAACTCATTTCCGTCAAAAGGCATTTTAAATGTTTGCCCTTTTTGTATAAATGCAATCCAGTTACCGTCAGGGCTCCAGACCGGCATGGCAAGTTCATAAGGAAGTACTCTACGTTGGTTTGTACCATCGGCATTTATTAACCAAAAACCAACTGAATCTTCCTCGTAAATATAACGTGCCGAACCTGGGTAGTCGTAACCATTGTAGTAATGTATTTCCTTAATAGGTTTATGGTTAAAACCTATAATTTCACCTGAAGGGTGCCAGACAGGGTCTTGGTATGGCGACGATGGTGGTTGCGGATCAGGACTTACAAGTCCTTCATGTTCATCACAGGATAGGAAAGTTATCAATATTAATAGGAGCAAGAGGATTTCAATTGTTTTAAAAATTTTAAAAGATCCATTTTTATAGATCGGTGTTTTAAGGCTATAACGATTTGGAGTCATTTTTTATTTCTGTTTATTTGCAATTACAGATAGTTAAATATACAAAATATTATTGGATTTGAAATGTTGATTCTATTTTAACTTCTAAAAAAATTATTCCCACTGAAAAGCCATATACATACAAGGCTCAGTTCCGGTATTACGGATTGCATGTGGAATATCTGACTCGAGAAAATAAATATCGCCAACCTCACCCTGGTAAATGCTATCTCCAATTTCCATTTCGGTGGTACCAGCCATCATAATAACAATTTCAGCTGGACCGTGAGTATGCGGTTCATGGCTTTTAATTGCCGAATTTAAAGTTGTAACATGCATTTCAATCCGCTCCGACATGGATGATTTTTGATCGAAATAACTTCTTACACCTCCCCGGTCGTGAGGTTTAAATTCCAGGTCGTCCCAATTAAAAAGTTTTGAACCACCGGCATTTTTAGCCCGCTCATTATCGATAGCCGATTTTGATTTGTACTTTACAATGTAATAAGTAGCGTTTGTTTCACCGGCATTTTTTAATCCGTGTTCGTCGCCAGGCATAATCAGGGCAACACTCCCGGCTCCCATAACTTTACTTTCGTTATTTATAGTTATTTCTAATTTTCCTTCTTTTATAATTACAAGCTCCTCCCCATCAGTGTGTAACTGACTCCCATGTGGCGCATTCCCCGGCTTAAGCATGGTTGTATGAATTTCAAAATTCTCCATATGAAAAGTAGGTCCATCCATAAACTGCCGTTTCTCGCCGGTTTCGGTTTTTTCAACTTTAGCTTTTGAAAAACTATATACTTTCGATTCGACCTGATTATTATCTGTAATACCTGAAGTAATCCCTAAAATAAATACTGTTAAAAAAAGTACTTTCATTATCTTATGATTTATGTGTTTATAAATATAACTTTATTCTGATCAGTTTGTTCGATTTGAAAAAGAACGGTTCTTTTTACTGCTAACTACCTTCGTGCGCAGTCCTTAATATTATTTCAT
>JABMQB010000562.1 GCA_013203525.1 Mariniphaga sp. | reverse complement strand
TCTCTTCGCGAAGAGAGGGATAAGAGGGAGAGTCAAAAAATATTTAGAAATGAGCGACTACCCATCACCAATTGACAGAGCCAGGGATCTTCGCCAAAACATGACTCCAGAAGAAAAACTTTTATGGAAGAATCTCAGGAATAAGAGATTTAAAGGACTCAAATTTTTGAGGCAACATCCAATCATTTATGAAGTGATCAATAACCGCCGTTTGTTTTTTATCGCGGATTTTTATTGTGCAGAGAAAAAACTGGTAATTGAGCTTGATGGTAAAATTCATGATTTCCAAAAAGATTATGATCAACGTCGGGATGAAATTCTAAATAATATGAATTTGAAAGTTTTGAGGATTAAGAATGAGGAGTTAAAAGATATTGGTGAGGTACTGAATAAAATACTCCAATTTGTCTGAAATTTATAGACTCACCCTGATCATCCGCCAACTGGCGGACTGATCGTCCCTCTCTTCGCGAAGAGAGGGAGAAGAGAGAGTTAGAAAAATATTAACTTGCTTTTAATCGTTGTACGCTTGATCTGCTGAGCTTGTCCTCAGCATATTCTTTTGAGATAATAAGTTTCTCAACTTTTTCGGAAGGAGTATCGAACATTGCATCAATCATAATATTTTCACAAATCGAACGTAATCCACGTGCTCCTAGTTTGAATTCAATGGCTTTATCAACTACATATTGAAGTGCATCTTCTTCAAATTCAAGTTCAATTCCATCAAGCTTGAATAGTTTTATATATTGTTTAATAACTGAATTCTTTGGATCGGTTAAAATACTCCGTAATGCTTTTCTGTCAAGTGGTTCAAGATATGCCAGAACTGGAAGCCTACCTATTATTTCCGGAATCATACCAAATGATTTCAAATCAACGGGAGAAATATATTGCAGCAGGTTTTCGCGGTCGACCTGGTCTGTATCTTTTGACGCGCTGTAACCGATTACTTTGGTATTTAACCTGTGCCCAATTTTCCTTTCAATACCATCAAAAGCTCCACCACAAATAAACAGGATATTTTTTGTATTAAGCGGGATTAGTTTTTGTTCCGGGTGTTTTCGTCCACCTTGTGGTGGGACATTTACTATCGAACCTTCGAGTAATTTTAATAATCCTTGTTGTACACCTTCTCCCGATACATCCCTGGTAATGGAAGGATTGTCGCTTTTACGTGCAATTTTGTCAATTTCATCAATAAAAACAATACCCCTTTCTGCAGCTTCAATATTATAGTCGGCCGATTGTAAAAGGCGTGTCAAAAGGCTTTCAATATCTTCACCCACATATCCTGCCTCAGTTAAAACAGTAGCATCAACAATGGTAAACGGAACATGTAACATTCGAGCAATTGTACGTGCCAGCAATGTTTTACCTGTACCTGTTTCACCTACCAAAATAATATTTGATTTTTCAATTTCGGTTTCGACGTCGCCAATGGTTTGTGTAAGCCTTTTGTAATGGTTATAAACCGAAACAGATAATACTTTCTTGGCTTGATCTTGCCCAATAACATATTGGTCGAGGAAGTCTTTTATTTCTTTGGGTTTTAATAATTTTACACCTTTAAGGTCAAACTTGTTATCGCGTTTTACTTCTTCAATTATAATAGAATGAGCCTGATCGGCACAACGGTCGCAGATATGGCCATCGATCCCTGCGATCAATAATTCCACATCTTTTTTTTCTCTACCGCAAAAAGAGCATTTATCCGTGTTGCTTTTTCCAGTCATTATTTTATGTTGTTTCTGACTAAGATTTCATCGATCATTCCATATTCAACTGCTTCCTGCGAAGTCATCCAGTAATCGCGGTCAGCATCTTTTTCAACCTGTTCATACGTTTTCCCTGAATGATCTGCAATTATATTGTAAAGTTCTTTTTTAAGTTTCATAATCTCGCGTGCTGTAATTTCAATATCAGAAGCCTGCCCGCTTGCGCCACCCATTGGTTGGTGGATCATTATTCTTGAATGCCTTAAAGCTGAACGTTTACCTTTGGTTCCGGCGGTAAGTAATACTGCTCCCATCGATGCGGCCATACCCGTGCAAATAGTAGCAATGTTTGCAGTAATATATTGCATGGTGTCATAAATACCCAGGCCTGCATGTACAGAACCTCCCGGAGAATTGAAATAAATCTGGATATCCTTAGTAGGATCAGTTGATTCCAGAAATAGTAATTGCGCTTGAATTATATTGGCAACGGTATCGTCAATAGGTACACCAAGAAAAATAATCCGATCCATCATCAAACGTGAGAATACATCCATTTATGCAACATTCAATTGTCTCTCTTCAATGATGGTTGGTGATATATAACTGCCATAAGCCGAACTGTAGCTTTCCATTGTAAGGCTGCTAATTCCGGCATGTTTAGTTGCGTACTTTTTAAATTCTTTATGATTTGGCATTATCTGTTTATTTAAATAAAAAAACTTTGTATCCTGTTGCCGGTTTTAAAATTCCGGTTAAACAACAAGATACAAAGTTAAAAAAAATGTATTTCGAAAATTTAACGAAGCAAAGTAAATTACTTCATCATTTCCGAGAATTTTTTATTTGTGATTTCTTTTTCTGTGATAGTTGTTTTATCCTGAACAATTTTCATGATCTTTTCCTCGTAAAGTTTACGATAAAGTCGTTCACGTTCGTCATCTTTTTCTAGCATCATTTTAGCAAATGAATCAAGTTGTTCATCAGGAGCATTATGCATCCCGTACTGGCTGAATTGCGATTGTGTAACTTGCCGTGCGAAAATCATAACTTCTTCGTCAGAAACTTTTAATTCGTTATCTTTAATAACAATATCACTAATTATTTGCCACTTCAGGTCGGTTAAAAAATTGTCAAAATCGCTATCAATTTGTTCTTTGGTAAGTTTTTCATTTTTAAGGGTTATCCACCTTTTTAGAAATGCTTCGGGTAATTCAAATTTAATTTTTTCAACCAACGCGTTTCGGGTATCAAGTGCAAATTTGTATTCTGATGATTGTTTAAGGCTATTGGCAATTTCTTCTTTAATCTTTTCGCGAAATTCTTTAATTGTTTTAATTTCTGTTTCTTCGCCGTATACTTTTTTGATTAATTCCTCATTCACATCAGCCGATTTGAAAACACTGATTTCTTTAACAGTAAATTTAAATTCACTTTCCAGCGTTTCTGCTATATCATGTTCAATGTTGAGCATGTGCCCCACTTCATGTTTGTTTTCATATGCTTTTACCGGATCGAAAATTAAAGTGTCTCCCTTCTTTTTACCGATAAATTCTTTTTTAATTTTATCATCTTTTATGAGATCAACAGCCAGAAGTACTCCTTCCGGACGAATACCTTCTTCAAGTTCATTCCCATCACTATCCAGTTGAATAAAATCACCCTTCACATTTGCCTTGTCTGTTACCTCATCAACAGGATCGTTGGTGCCAAACTGGTTTGCAATTGCTTCCACCTGTTTGTCAATCATTTCTTTATCAACAGTAATGATATAATAATCGAATTTGCTTCGTTTATCTAACGATACTGTAACTTCAGGAGTTAAGCCAATATCATAAACAAATTCAAAACTTTCATCTTTATCAAAATCAACCGGTTTTTGAATATTTTCATTTGGAAGAGGTTCTCCTAAAATTGAAAGTTTTTCGTCAACAATATATTTTGAAAGAGAACTTGACAGAACTTTGTTTACCTCCTCTGCCAAAATTGCCTTTCCTACCCGTTGCTTAATTAATCCGGCAGGTATTTTTCCGGGCCTAAAGCCTGGAATAACTGCATTTTTTCTATAATCTTTTAATGCCTTTTCAACAGCTTCCTGATAATCAGCTTTCTCAACACTAATTTTTAAAATAGCATTAACACTGTCGATATTTTCTTTAATAACACCCATGATTTTCAGCTTAAGAAATAATTTAATTTATTTTTATAGGCAAAAGCCTTAACTATCCGATTGGTTAAAACCTTTAATATTTCATACGCTTTATAATTGATTTTAATACCGGCAATTTTTTTAAATAAAAAATGTTTTTTGCTCCTTGCCATGATATTGAAAACGTATGAATAAAACCGCGAGTCCTTCCTTTATGAAAAGATCCACGGTTTTGAACTTTGTGCGGACGAAGGGACTCGAACCCCCACGCCATATGGCACTAGATCCTAAGTCTAGCGCGTCTACCAATTC
>JABMQB010000561.1 GCA_013203525.1 Mariniphaga sp. | reverse complement strand
TATCGACTCCAATTGCTACTTTTTTCATAATTTATTTGTTTATGTATGTTTCTAGAGCTTAAACGCTGCAAATTTCCTTTTCGGACGAAAGACACTTGCAGCGTTTAAAAATTTATGCTTTTACTTCTGCACCATCGGCGCGTTTTGTTACTTTACTACCAATAAGAGCATAGAACAACAGGTAAGCCAAACCTGCAAACATTACCCAATAACTTGGAATAAATCCTGCAATGTCGGCAATCCAGTTTTGCAGTGCTGGTAAAATTCCACCACCACAAACCAATACCATAAAAATACCTGATGCTGCCGCTAAATATTTTCCAAGTCCTTCAACTGCAAGGTTAAAAATTCCACCCCACATAATTGAAGTACATAAACCAACTAAAACAAGGAACATGGCATTGATTGGAACTTCAGACAATCCAAATGAAATCATTCCGGTAGCAGTTCTTTGTAATACCGGCAGATTTACCATTGTTGATGTTGGGAATAAAATGGCTGAAAGAACCAAAACCAAACCAACAAATGAGGTAACTGAAAGCATGGTTTTACTTGAAACTTTGCTGCCGATAGAGGCACCTACCAATCGGCCAACTAACATTAACAACCAGTATGTACCTGCTACGAATCCAGCAGTTGTTTTTCCAACCTCAGGATGTTCTGATAACCAAAAAAACATAGTACCCGGTGTACCTACCTCAACTCCAACATAAACAAAGATAGCAATGGCACCAAAAATAAAATGGCGGAATTTCATTGCACCTGCCATTAAATTTTTTAACGGTTCTTTAGCAAATTCAATACTAGGTTCAGGTATCTTAACACCCAATAACACAAAAAACACAAGGGCAAAAATTCCCATTGCAATATACATTATCGGGAAAATATCGGTAATTTGAGCTTTGGTAGCTTCACCGATCAAAATACCAACAAACGCAGGAGTGAATGTTGCCATAACCGAGTTAAAAGAACCACCAAACTGAATCAACTGGTTTCCTTTATTACCGCCACCACCTAAGGTGTTCAACATTGGATTAACAACTGTATTTAATAAAGTCATTGAAAAACCTGCTACAAGAGCACCAAGTAAATAAATGGTGAAAGCCGATCCTTGTCCGGCATGACCGGAAAGGTACTGAATACCAACACCAACAAAACCAATTGCAATTGCAATCAAAGCTGTTTTCTTGTAACCGATTCTTTGCAATAAAATTCCTCCCGGAATTCCCATTATGGCATATGCAATAAAATTCATTGCATTACCCATCATACCCTGAAAGTTACTTACTCCGAACTGGTCTTTTAATACAACTCCCATTGGTGCCGCCAAATTGGTAACAAACGCGATCATACCAAACAGTAAGATCATCATAATAATAGGGACTGTGTAATTTTGTTTTTTAGTTTCCATTATTAGTTAAATTTAGTTTATTAGATTTTAGTCGAACTAACAAATTTAAAAATATTCTTGAATCAATATTGTAATGTCTTTTTATTTAAGATTTTTTAAGCTTATTTATTCCAGTTCAAAACAATTTTTGAAAAATCGGGTCGTAAATTTTTATTGATTGCCATTTATCCATTCTACATATAAAATTTAACCTGCATATTAAAACCTGAAAATGATAACAAATATGGCCAACTGGTTCTGGAAACAACAAATAACATAGTAACAGACGATAGCTAAGGAAGTATTATTAATAAATTCTCAAAAGGGCTTGCTTCGGCAGGTCTTTTTTTTATTAAAAATTATTTGGTATTTATTTTTGCTATTAAAAATCTGTTTTTAACTTTGATAAACATAAACTTTAACAAAATTATTGTGAAACGTTTTATTCAACTTTCAATTATTGCTTTACTTACAGTAACTTTTACCTCTGTAAATGCCGGGAACTATCAAGTCGATGACAATGCACTGGATCAAATTTTTGCAACTGCTCAAACCATTTCTATTACCGATATGGGAACAGCAACTATGCCAGGAGTAGCAGATTTTAGTTCTCCTGCCAATGCTTACGATAAAGATCCTTTAATCGCAATTTTGTTGGACATTTTTGTCGGACCACTGGGAGTTCACAGGTTTTATCTGGGAACCGAACCGTTAACAGGTATTGCTTATATACTTACCTGTGGTGGTATCTTTGGATTAGTACCATTGGTTGACCTCATTATATTAGCGGTCAATTTCGATGATATTAGCCCATATATCGACAATCCCAGGTTTTTTATGTGGTAAACTGAATGTGTAAAAAGCAAAGCTGCTAAAATTTATAAATGGATTTTAGCAGCTTTTTTATTATTATGAAAATATTACTGAGGCTTCTATTTATAATCTCACTATTCTATCCTGAATTCATTTCTGCTCAGGTAAGTAAAAATTATATCAGTGCTCATCTAAAAAATGAAACATACCAAAAAAGAAATTTATTGACCGCTGAATCAGACTATTTTTTTGATGTTGAAACGGGAACTCTGGTTGTCCATGGTTTGCTCCCAAAAAATCATATTAAAATTTCAAACCGCCTGGGAGAAGTAAAAATTTATTATCCTGATGAAAATAAGATTGCATTAAAACAAAGCCAATTTTACAGTAGCGAAAATGAATTGATTTATTATTTTCTCTCTAATAATTTTTATGACCTCGGATTGTCAGATGAAGGATTCAAAGTTGCCGATACCCGAATGGATGGCAATTACCAGGTTGTTACATGGACTGCACCAATTGGAATGAATGTTATTTCGAAAGTTGAATTAGTTTTTGAAAATGGATTGCCTGTTTATGCAGCCTATTTTAATATTAATGACAACATCATCAGAAAAATATACTACTATAATTATGAGATATTCAGTAACTTTACAATGCCAATGAAAGTTACACAGATATCATATATTTCGGGCGGCGACTCAGTTATTCAACGTAACACCTGGTCTTCTCTGAAAGTTTCAGCAATTCCAAATTCTGCTTTCTTTAATTTTAAAATTCCTGAAAATGCAATTGTTACTCAATAAATCAGTATTGCTAATATTGATGATATTTTTAGGGCTATATTCCTATTCTCAGAACAAACTGGAATCAGACATTCAAATGATTGAGAAAATCAGGATAAGTCAAATTCCAAATCAAAAAAGCACACGCCCTTTTATTTATTCTGAAAACACTCCGGCTATTAAGAAATATAATCCGGTAAATGTTGCATTTGGAGGACTTCTGTTTTTTTATCAGAATGCACTTTCTCCGCAATTTTCGGCTAATTGCCTGTATCATCCATCCTGTTCAGAATTCAGTAAACAATCAATTACAGAGTATGGCTTGTTAAAAGGTATTTTTTTATCGGCCGACCGTGTTATGCGTTGTAACCGTATTGCAGCAACCGGAATCCATCCAATTCGTATTAAAAACAACAAAGTTGCCGATCCTGTCACATTCTACCAAATTAAAGAATGAAACTAATTATCGCCATATTATTAGCTTTTATTTCCATTAATATTTCGGCCCAATATTCATTAAGCCAGGAATTGAAATTTATTCAGCATTTAATAAACCAGGAAGAATATGAAGATGCCATTTATTATATAAACAGCCACTTTGATAACGAGTACTCTTTGCCAATTTCCGACTCATTACATTATTTTAAGGGATGGAGTCAATATTCAGTGAAGAATCTTAACCTGTCTGCATCTTCGCTTTTACAGGTGTCGTCAAATTCAACGTTTTTTGTTAAAAGCCGGTTTTTTGCCGCATATAATTATTCCCACCTTGGACAAATAAAATTTTCAGATTATATATTACAAAGACTGAATACCAATAGATATTTAACAAATCTCAAAAATTTTGAGCTGACAGGAAATGCTCTACTTGCCCGCGACACCAAAAAATTCAAAAATTATTTTAAAAGTATTGAATCCTCATCCGATTTTTCGTTTAATGTTGAAAAAGAAAAACTAAATAGTTACGATTTCGAAATCGATAATCATCGCAATAAATCAATGTTTGTTGGGGGATTAATGTCTGCAATAATTCCGGGAGCAGGGAAAATATATGCAGGTAAAACCGGCGAAGGAATTTCAACATTCCTGATAGTTGCTGCAACCGGAGCAACGGCATACGAAAATCATCGGAAACTGGGACTTAAACATGCAAAAACAATTTTATTTGGTTCGCTGTTCGCAGTACTTTATATCGGAAATATATACGGAACAGTTTTTACTGTTAAACTTGCCAATGAAGAATTTAACCATGAAATGGACAATAAAATACTTTTTAACATGCATATTCCTCTGCGGAATCTTTTTAATTAAAAGCTATTCCAAAGAAAAAATATTTCATGTTGCCGATAGTTTAATAACTGCCGGACAATACCGTGATGCCCGGATTGAACTTGAAAAAGTTACTTTTTTTAGCACGGAGCAATCTTTAACAACCCAGGCATTAATCAGAAAATCGGCCTGTTTTAAACAAGAACAAGATTTTCCAAAATCATATAAAACACTTAACCGGATTTTTTTACCAACTCAACCCGATAGCCTGCTTTTTATAATTAAATATGAAAAAGCACTGGCCTATTATTTAGCACAGGAACCTGGCCGTGCGGTTTTTGAACTACAATCGTTACAAAAATTCTTAGCTGATAAAGAAAAAGCAATAAGAATAAAATTTCTAAGTGCATTGAGTTATTCTGACCTTAAAAATTGGGAAACATCGAAAAAAGAAGCAATTGATTTTTTACAACTAAACATTTCTGATTCATCTCGACTGGCATATTTCAAATTGCAATTTGATGAACTTTTCTCTAAAAAAAATATCCCAAAAACACTTTCAAAAAAAACAGCTAAAAACATTTCATTGTTTATACCCGGAGGCGGGCAGTTTTATTCAGGCAAAATCGGGGAAGGATTATTTAGCCTTGGATTACACGGGGTGTTGATATATTTTGGCGTTTCTCAATTCCTCGACAAGTTCTATCTAACCGGATATACAGCCGGTTTTGGTTTATTGCAACGGCTATATACCGGCAACTTACAGCGGGTTCAGAATTTGGTGGAAGAAGTAAATTCAAAACGATACGATGATTTTTATAATGAATACTTTATACTTTTAACATCCATAACAGAATAGCACATGAAGATATATTTTGCCGGATCAATTCGGGGAGGCAGGGAGGATGCTGAACTCTATTACCAAATTATTGATTACCTGAAAAATTTTGGAGAAGTATTAACCGAACACATTGGAGATAAAACACTTTCGGCAATGGGCGACGATGGACCAACCGACCATTTTATCCACGACCGTGATATGGAATGGCTTTTAGCTGCCGACGTAATAGTTGCAGAAGTAACAACCATTTCAATGGGTGTAGGGTATGAAATAGGACGTGCTGTTGATAATAATAAACCAGTACTTTGCCTGTACCGACCTAAGGAAGGGAAAAAACTTTCAGCTATGATATCAGGAAATAAAAAAATATGCGTTGCTAACTATTTAGCATTTCCGGAAGCAAAAAAAATACTGGATATCTATTTTGAGAACACGGATATCTAATTATCCACTTTCAAAATATACACTCCTGAATCCGGTTTCCTGTCTAAATAACTATTTCTATCTGCATTGGCTTTATCCAACGTTGAATAACCACCTATAGCAACCGTAAAAAATCTTCCTTGTTTCCCAAGATGAATAGGTTTATAACCAAATTGTTCAACCTGCGCAAAAAACTTATCTGCATTTTCCTGTTCTGTAAAACTTCCACCTATTAAATAATAATTAATTTCAGGAGCCTGAATTGGTTCTTCAATTACCTGTTCATCAATAGCCGGAACAATTGTATCACTTATAATTGTGTTAGATGGTGAACTCTGAATTTTAGAAGAATCTATATCAGTAAGCAATTCATTATTATTTGTTGAATCAATTAATTCTTCACTTGATTCAGATTTTGGTTTATTGGGCTCATCTTTATTTGTAAAAATATTCAGATAAAGAAAAACCGCAATAGCCGCCACAGGAATAAATAAAAACAATAACCAGGTTTTACTTTTTTCCCTGGGTTCTTTTGTAAACGAAACAACCACATTACCTTTTTGTACACTCTTTTCGGGATTTAAGGAAACAGAACCTAAACCATATGAATCCAACAAAAAGTTATTATCAGGATAAGGTGAAAAATGTGGTTTATTTTCATCATCTAATTTTAGCGTTCCCAGTCCTTCAAATACAATCTCTTCACCCTTTTCAAGCCGATATTGAATAGCCTCTCTGAATTCCTCTACTTTTTTTATAGCATCAAATGAAGAAATACTTTCCTGTTCTGCGATATAATCTACTAAAACTTTATCGTTATTTTTAAGTTGAAAATTAAATGTAATATCTTTTGAGGGAGGATGAAGTGTTTTCTGGTTATCATCAATTTGTGCTGATTTATAACTAGCAACAAATGCACCTAATCCAGGAATAATGACACAATCGTTATAATATAAAAGATCTGCAATATATTTACTGATATCCACTTTTTATTAAAACTAAAATTAACTATACAATACAAAGGTAAAAGAATAAAAATTATCTGGAACCGCAAGGTTAATTAACATTTCCTCGTTAAATACAAATTAAACAATGTTGCAATTTATTTAAAATTGAGTTTGTACCTTTAGCTAATAGCAATTAAATTTCTATTATTTTTGAAAAGGAAAATTACTGACAAATTTTTTTGAAAAATGAATCGCTTCCCAAAAAGCAAAAACATATGAAAATATCAGTTATAGGTACCGGATACGTGGGTTTGGTTTCAGGAACTTGTTTTGCTGAAACCGGGATAAATGTTATTTGTGTAGATATCGACAAGCAAAAAGTGGATCAATTAAATAAAGGGCATATCCCAATTTATGAGCCTGGATTAATGGATATTTACAAAAGAAATATAGAGAAAAAAAGGCTCTCGTTTACCACCAACCTGAAAAATAGCCTCGAAGGTGCTGAAGCTATATTTATCGCAGTTGGTACACCACCTGATGAAGATGGCAGCGCCGACCTTAAATATGTTCTTAGTGTAGCCCGTGAAATAGGCAAATATATTAATCGTTATACCGTTGTCGTAACTAAAAGTACGGTTCCGGTGGGCACCTCGGTAAAAGTAAAAAATGCTGTTCAGGAAGAACTCGATAAAAGAGGCGAAAATATAATGTTTGACGTGGCTTCCAATCCAGAATTTTTAAAAGAAGGAAGCGCAGTTGGCGACTTTTTAAAACCTGACAGAATTGTTGTTGGAACCGAATCGGAGCGTGCTCGAAAAGTAATGAAACGATTATATAAGCCTTTCCTTTTAAATGGCCATCCAATCATATTTATGGATATTATTTCTTCGGAAATGACAAAATATACCGCCAACTCGATGTTAGCAACAAAAATCAGCTTTATGAATGATATTGCAAACCTCTGCGAAATTGTTGGGGCTGATGTTAATTTTGTAAGAAAAGGGATAGGTTCCGATACCAGGATAGGAGATAAATTTATCTATCCCGGAACTGGTTACGGAGGT
>JABMQB010000054.1 GCA_013203525.1 Mariniphaga sp. | reverse complement strand
TGGACCTGAACCCGAACATGAAACTCAATGTGCATGTAATAAGTGTAATAAGTACAATGAATGTATGAACAAGTACAAGTGTACAATCCGCTTAGAAATCTCCAGATGTAAACAATAAATCTTCAGAATACAAAGTTTCTGTGGGGTAATTTGTCACAACGATTACCGTTTGTATTACCTGAGAGATAACGACCATACATGTTATGTTATATCTTAGATTTAACTATTTAACGAACATAACTGTAAACGTATATGTTATGTTATTAGTTGAATATGAATGAATATAGTTATCTTAGTTAACTATATTATAAACAGTAATAATATACCTTATTTGTATAATTTTAAAACCAAATAAACAATCTTTATAATAATAATAAAATATAATTTTAAGATGGAAGCAAAACTATTTTTTTAGGAAGTAATTTATTATAAAATGAAAATGGAAATCTTTCTCTGATGTTCCCAAATGCAAATCATTGGTGCAGCAAAACACAATGGGATCATTCAAAAATCTCGAATATTCGGGAGAAAATCGCGTATCATAGTTCATTACTCAATTTTGTTATGGATTCAGGAAAACTACAGCTTGTCGAAAAAGAAGGCACTCTTTTTCCGGGTATAGATGTTAAGTTTTTTGATGGGCATACTCCCGGGCAAATGATTCCTTTTATTAATTCCGAAGGAAAAACTTTTGTTTATATGTCGGATATGATTCCAACTTCAGCAAATATTCAGGTAGTTTGGCTGGCTGCTTATGATTTGTTTCCGGTTACAGCGATGGAAGAAAAAGAAAATTTTTTGAATGAAACAGTTGAAAAAAATTACATCCTGTTTTTTGAACACGATTATTACACCGAATGTGTAAAAGCAGGAAAAGAGGAGAAGGGATATTATGTTGAGGAATCCGGAAATCTTGCTAAATTTATTCAATCCTAAATTATACTCATTTTTAAAATTTAATTATGAAACCAACTATTCTAACAAGATTTTTTATTGCTTTTATTATACTGATAGTTTTATCTCCGGTTACTACTGTTGCTCAGGATAAAGGAGAAAAACCTTTATACAGCACATCTCCCAATATGCCAAGGCATTATGCTAACCGTGTGGCTAAATTTGAAAGTGAACCTATTGTAAAGGGGAAGATACTTTTTTTGGGGAACAGCATTACTGAGGGAACCAATTGGAGAGAATTACTGGGCGATGATTCAGTTATTAACCGGGGTATTGGTGGCGATGTTTCTTTTGGAATTTTGGATCGTTTAGATGATGTTATTGCAAGGAAACCCCAAAAGGTGTTTTTATTAATTGGCATAAATGATTTAGCACAACATATTCCTGATGAAGTCATTGCTGAAAATTGTAAAAAAATAGTTGAAAGGATCCAAAAAGAAAGTCCTGAAACAAATGTATATATGCAAAGTGTTTTACCTGTAAATCCAAACTTGCCTCGTTTTCCAAAAAATTACGATTTGCAGGAGCAAGTAATTGCAACTAATAAATATCTGAAAAAAGTGGCCAAGAAAATTAAGTGTCCGTATATCGACATTTTTAGTGTGTTCCTCAATGAAGAAAAATTATTAAACCCGAAATATACACGTGAAGGTCTGCATCTGAATGCTGAAGGATATAAGGTTTGGGTGGAGTTTTTAAAGGATAAAAATTATTTGTAATAATTAATTCTTTTAAATAGGAAAAAAGATCGATTTTCATATTCTGCATTTGTTAATATTGGGTAAAAAATTATAACAAATCTGCAACAGGTATTATAAAACCCTTATTTTTGCACCCTCATTTTCATTAATTGTCTGAATATGAATGATAACAATCAAAAACTATTTGCTGAATTTCCATCGGTTTCAACAGAAGATTGGGAAGCGAAAATAGATGCCGACCTTAAAGGGAAGGATTATGAACGGGCTTTAGTTTGGCGAACATACGAGGGGATTAAGGTAAAACCATATTACAGAGAAGAAAGTCTGTCAGATTTAGATTACCTGAATAGTTTGCCCGGGGAATTTCCTTTTACAAGGGGAACTAAAATTACAAACGATTGGTTAATCCGTCAGGATATTTTTGTTCAGGATTTTGAAAGTGCCAATAAAAAGGCATTAAGTATTTTAGGGAAGGGTGTTAATTCATTAGGTTTTTATTTCGATTGTCGTTCAGATGTGTCAATTGAAAATCTCACAACTCTTTTAAAAGATATAAACCTTGAAGCTTGTGAAGTTAATTTTGTTTGCCCGTGCAAAAAATGTAATTGTGTTGAGGTGTTTACTAAATATGGGAATGCTAGTAATTTTGACAACAAATTGATAGTTGCTTCTTCAGCTGTCAATCCTATTGGTAATTTAATTCTTAAAGGAAAATTTGAAGAAGGATCAGAAGAAAAGGTTTTTGCTAATGTTAAACAATTGGTTGAAGATTCTGATATTCTTCCTAATTACCGGGTTATTGGAGTAAATGGGAAGGTTTTTGGAAACAGTGGTTCTTCCATTGTTCAGGAATTGGCATTTTCATTGGCACAGGGAGCCGAGTACCTCGTTCGTCTTACCGATAAAGGATTATCTCCTGATGAGGTCTCTAATAATATCAAATTTAATTTTAGCATTTCCAACAATTATTTTATGGAAATTGCCAAACTCCGGGCAGCTCGCTTATTGTGGGCACAAATTGTGAAAGCATTTAATATAGAAAATGTTTCATCAGCATTAATGCTTACTCATTGCGAAACCGGGAATTATAACAAAACTTTATACGATCCACATGTAAATATGCTTCGCACACAAACCGAAGCAATGTCAGCAGCTCTGGGTGGAGCTGATTCAATAACAGTTCAAGCATTTGATTCAGTATTTAATTCTCCTTCTGATTTTTCAGAACGAATTGCTCGAAACCAGCAAATTCTGTTAAAAGAAGAATCGTATTTTGATAAAGCAGTTGATCCGGGGGCAGGGTCGTATTATATAGAAAATTTAACAAATTCTATTGCTGAGGAAGCCTGGAATTTATTTATTCAGGTTCAGGATATGGGGGGTTTTATTGCAGCTTTTAGGGAAGGATTTATCCAGGGGGAAATCAATTCGGTTGCTGGCAAACGTGATATAAATATTGCCATGCATAAAGAAAATTTATTGGGGACTAATCAATTTCCCAACTTCGCAGAAAGAGTAGATACAGAACTTGATTCGTCTTTGTTTAAACCTCAGGATTTAACAGAAAAAGAAGCAGAAATTGAAACATTAAAACCTTACCGTGGCGCTCAGG
>JABMQB010000560.1 GCA_013203525.1 Mariniphaga sp. | reverse complement strand
TTAAAAGAGCAATTTGATAAATTGATTATTAAAACATACAGAGATCAATCGGACGTTAATATAAAAACATATTTATCTCAAATTACCTTTTTAGATGGAAAGCTTTATGAACACATAAACTATCATCCTGGATTTCCTGGATCCCAATGGTGGTGTTACCGATATGAATATTTTTAATGAACTTTTTAAATTGATAAAAGCTTCATTATTATCTAAAGTAAACATTCTTCCATTTATAAATTATGAACGATGTATTTGTTTAACCTTTCTAAGTTAATTTCATCCAAAAAAGCCTATTTTTGCATTCTTAATTTAATATCGAAAGGATGTCTAAAAAGAGGATTTGGAAAATTGTATTGCCGGGAATAATCATTATTAAAATCATTGTGATAATCGGTCTGTTAAATGCAGCATTTAAAGAACCTGAAGTAAAAATTATCAAAGAAGCTGCAATTTACAAAGGAATGATTTTACCTGATTCATTAACCTTTGCCGGAGAACGTGTCCCGCTCGAAAATTTTGATATCCGCGAAAGCCTTGAGCGTGAGTTATTAGTTAATTCTTATTTTCATTCACAAACAATACGGTTTATAAAGTTGGCTCCACGTTATTTTTCAATAATTGAACCAATCCTGAAAGAAAAAGGAATTCCTGACGATTTTAAATATCTGGCTGTTGCCGAAAGCAACCTCGATCCCAAAGCTGTTTCACCAGCAAGTGCTGTTGGTATGTGGCAATTTCTGAAAGTTACAGCAAGGGAATATGGATTAGAAGTTGCCAGCGAAGTTGATGAAAGGTATCATCTGGAAAAATCAACATATGCAGCCTGTGATTACTTAAAAAGTGCTTACGATAAATTTGGAAGCTGGGCATTGGTTAGTGCTGCATACAATGCCGGACGAACATTTACGGTTAGGCAAATAACACGGCAAAAAACAAATAATTATTTCGATATGCTTTTGGGTGAAGAAACAGCACGATATGTATTTAGGATACTTGCCTTAAAAATGGTTTTAGAAAATCCTGAAGATTATGGATTTGATATACCCAATGATCAAAAATACCCGATTATTCCAACACAAGATATTGAAATTAAAGGTCCTGTTAATGATTTTGCTGATTTTGCACAAGAACATGGAACTAATTACAAAATCCTTAAAATGTTTAATCCATGGCTTCGGGAAAATTATTTGACAAACAATACGGGTAAAACATATGTTATAAAAATTCCGGTACATGGAGCAAGGAACGGCAGCATAGATACAATTCAGGAATAAATGCAGAAAAGCAAAATAAAAGATAAACGACTAAAAGTTGAAGATTCAGAAAGCGAAGAATTAATTGAAGTACAGGGAGCGAGGGTACATAACCTTCGAAATATAAATGTTGATATTCCACGAAACAACCTGACTGTAATTACCGGACTTAGCGGATCGGGGAAATCATCTCTTGCGTTTGACACCATTTATGCCGAGGGGCAACGCCGGTATATTGAAACTTTTTCAGCCTATGCTCGCTCTTTTCTCGGAAATATGGAACGCCCTGATGTGGATAAAATTACAGGCCTTAGCCCGGTTATTTCCATCGAACAAAAAATCACATCCCGGAATCCTCGTTCAACTGTTGGAACGGTTACCGAAATTTACGACTTTTTACGCTTACTTTTTGCACGAGCAGCAGAAGCATATTCGTTCAATACTGGCAAAAAGATGGTAAAATACACCGATGAGCAAATCATAAACCTTATTAAAAAAGATTTTTCAGGAAAAAGGATTAATATTCTTTCTCCGGTTGTTAAGGGAAGAAAAGGCCACTATCGAGAGTTATTTGAGCAAATCAGACGGAAAGGATTTTTACATGCCCGTATTGATGGAGTAGTTACTGAAATAACACATGGACACAGAGTTGATCGCTATAAAAATCACTTTATCGAAATAGTGATCGATAAATTGGTTGTTGACGATGCAGAAACAAAACGGTTAAAAGATACACTTCAGATTGCAATGCAACATGGACATGGAATTATAATGATTCTGAACCATGATACAGCTGAAACCAAATATTACAGCCGGCTGTTAATGTGCCCAACAACCGGGATTTCATATAACGAACCTGCTCCACATAATTTTTCTTTTAATTCACCACAGGGAGCTTGTCCCCGCTGTAACGGGCTTGGAATTATCTCTGAAATCGATAACGACAAAATTATTCCGGATTCATCAAAAAGTATTAGTAAAGGTGGTATTGCCCCATTAGGAAGTTATAAAAATTCGCTTATTTTTTGGCAGATTGAAGCATTAGGTGAAAAATTTGGATTTGACCTAAATACTCCAATAAAAGAAATTGATGAAGAAGGTTTAAATTCAGTTTTGTACGGAACACAAGAACGTATACAATTAAAGAATTCGCCTTTGGGAACCAGCCTGAATTACCTGATGACCTACGATGGAGTAATCAAATATATTGATAGCCAACGTGAAGAAAATCCATCAAAAACAGCACAAAAATGGGCAAATCAATTTGTTAAAACCATTACCTGTCCTGAATGTAATGGGATGCGCTTAAAAAATGAATCACTCTGGTTTAAAATTGATAATAAAAATATTTCCGAATTAGCCCAGCTCGACCT
>JABMQB010000559.1 GCA_013203525.1 Mariniphaga sp. | reverse complement strand
GATAAAAGTAACAGAGCAAGAAAAGCAAAACCTAAATATAGTAAGGAATGGTTTTCATGGCGAATGGAATTATATAATTTCACCTAATTTGTAAACTTTATTTATTGACAATTCCTTAGTGTAAATATCACCGGGCGCAAACGTGCCGAAGAAGCGGTCCGTATTTTATCTTCCCGGCAAAGTGCAATTTTAGAGGCTGTCCCTGATATTATTGCTGAAGTTGACACCCATAAAATTTATACCTGGGTAAACAATGCCGGAAAGAAATTTTTTGGCGATGATGTAATTGGAAAAGAAGCAAATTTTTATTTCGAAGGTGAGCAAAATACCTATGATGTTGTAACACCACTTTTTATAGGGGAAAAGGATCTTATCTACATTGAAAGCTGGCAAAGGCGTAAAGATGGAGAAAAACGTTTACTCGCCTGGTGGTGTCGTGTTTTGAAAGGAAAGGATGGAATTGTAACCGGGGTACTTTCCTCAGCCCATGATATCACCGAACGCAAACATTCGGAAGAATTACTGAAACAAACTGAATTTAAATTCCGGACATTTGCCGAATATACCTATGATTGGGAATACTGGGAAGATGAGAATAACAAAACCATTTACATGTCACCATCGTGCGAAAGGATAACCGGTTATACCTCTGAGGATTTTAATTCTAACCCGGAATTATTAAATTCAATTATCCATCCTGATGATTTGGAATCAGTTGGTAAACATCATGCCGAAAGTTATAGTTTTGAGAATAGGAATAATCTTTATGAAATAGAATTTCGGGTTATTAAAAAAGACGGTTCAGTTATATACATTCAACATACCTGCAGGCCAATCTTTAATGAAGATAAAAAATTTCTTGGAAGGCGGGTAAGTAATCGTGATATCACTGAACGTAAACTGGTAGAGGAAGAACTATACAAACACCGCGAACAGCTTGAAGAATTAGTAAAAGAAAGAACAAAAGAACTGGAAGAGAAGAACAAAGAACTGGATGAGTTTAACCAGCTTTTTGTAGGGAGGGAATTCAGGATAAAAGAACTTAGAGATAAGGTAAAAGAACTGGAACTGCAATTAAAAAAATAGTGCTTTCGCAAGCATAAAAATACTTTAAAGCATAAAACCAAAGAACTTCTAAACTCATTATTAAAAGTATTCCAGTATAGAGAAATAAATTTGTTTATGCTTCTGAATGCCCAACAATTGTATTTTAAAAACCAGCAGCGATATATAACTGCACTTTGCGATTACTACCTGCAACTTGCCGTTCTTGAACAATATATTGATACCGATCCTGTTTTTTTAAATTTATCTTTAGTGAACACAAGTTTTTATTATTAATGGTGTCATATTCGAAAATGAAAATGTATTTTCATTTAAAATTAATACGAAAAAATATTTGCATGAAAAAGAAATTCAGCTGGAAGGTTTTCATCAGTTTTGGTTTAACCTATTCATTTATTTTTATTTTTATTTCTGGTATAATGTTATATACGGCTCCTCCGGGGCGCTACGCTCATTGGGTTGACTGGAAACTGTTGGGTTTTACAAAAGATGGCTGGCAGGGAATCCATATAATTTTCTCGGTTTCTTTTGCAATCCTATCTATTTTCCACTTATTTACAATAAACTGGTCGTCATTTTTATCGTACTTGAAATTGAAAAAAAGAAAGGGAATTAACAAAAACAGGGAATTTTATTGGTCTACTATTTTAACGTTAGTTTTTTTCTTTGGAATAATTTTTTCAGTCCCGCCATTTAATTATGCAATTGACTTTGGTGAATATTTAACCGAATCGTGGGAAACGGTGGAAGAAGAACCACCCATTCCTCATGCTGAGCTGCTTACCCTTACTGAATTGGCAGAACAACTCAAATTATCGTCGGTTGATGAAATTACAAGGAAACTGACCATTCATGAAATAAAATTCGATAACACGGAACAAACACTGCAAGAGCTTGCAATAATAAACGAAACTACTCCTGTCGATATTTATAGTCAAATCTCAAAAAAATCGGGAGCGGAAAGACAGGGAAGCGGGATTGGAAGAAAAACCATTGAAGTTTTTGGTGTTGAAGTAGGAAAAACCCCCGATGAAGTGATGAAAATTCTACAGGGAAATGGAATTAAAGCTAAGAAAGGGCAAACCCTTCGCGAAATTGGAGACAATAATAATATTCCAACAAGAGATATTTTTGAACTGTTTTCAAAATAATAAAGATTAATAGTTTGTACGTTAACAATATATATAATTCTTAGGAACATTATCGTTTTAATGAGCGAGAGCAAAATCATACAAAAACTGAAGCAAGGCAACGAACAAGCCTTCAGAGAAATGGTTGAGAACTACCAGAAAATGGTAGTAAACACCTGTTTTGGTATGGTTCATAATACGGAAGACGCTGAAGATATTGCTCAGGAAGTTTTTATTGAAATGTTCCGTTCCATTCATAAGTTCAGAGCCGACTCGAAACTTTCAACCTGGTTGTACCGTATTTCTGTAAACCGCTCTTTAAATTTTATTAGAGATAACAAAAAGAATAAATGGTTTCAGTCGTTTGAAGATGCAGTTCAGTCTAAAAATGCTGAACTTCCAAAATTTACTTCGAGTGAAACTGAAAATCCTGAAATGAAATTGGAAAACAGCCAACGCGCAACATTGCTTCACGAAGCCATTGACAGTTTACCCGAATCTCAAAAAGTCGCTTTCACTTTGAGTAAATACGAAGAACTGTCGTATCAGGAAATTTCAGGGGTAATGGACCTTTCTATTTCTTCAGTAGAATCGCTCATTCACCGTGCAAAAAAGAACCTGCAAAAAAAATTATATGTGTGCTACAAAAAAAAATGTATTTAAACGCAAGTTTTAAATAATAAATGTGTCATAATAACAAATACTAAAACGATGAAATGCAAAACTTTACATAAAAAATTAATTTTCTTCCTTGAAGAGGAGCTGGACGTAAAGGAAATGGAGCTGGTAAAAATTCACCTCTCGGAATGTAGCGATTGTGCTTCGTTTATTGAAGAGATGAAAAAAACACTGGGAGTCTTGGAAGCCGAAAGATCGCCAGCTATTAATCCATTTTTTTACACCCGCTTAAAAGCAAAGTTAGAAAATCAGGAATCAAAACAAAAACAGGTTTTTTGGCGACCAGCTTTAGTTAGGATTTTGCAGCCAGCGGTGTTTTCAATCTTACTGATGGTAGGAATTTACACTGGCATAAAAATTGGCCAACCTGCTTCTACAAAACAATACACGGCTACCCTGATGCAAAATCAGGAAATTCCGTATTTGAATGAAATGGAAGGCGAGTCAATCGAAACATCTTTAATGGAATAAAATCATGGTCAATCGAAATACATATCGAATATTAATCTGGGTGATTGTCATTCTTGCGGCTATAAACCTGTCAATGGGTATCTCGTTTGTTTACCACAAGCAGCAAGATAAACGGTTTATGGAACAGCTCGAAGAAGCAGCCATAAAAGTTCCATCGGAACAACGTACCCGCTTTTTCAGGGAACAACTTGGGCTGCGTTTCGACCAAATGGATACCTTCCGCGAATTAAACAGAAGTTTTAACCAAACTGCGTGGAGAATTACACACCAATTAGAATCGCTAAGAGCAGAAATGGTAAGAGAGTTAGGAGAAAAAAGTCCCAGGGAAAAAAGACTCGATTCAATATCTAAGCACATTGGTGAATTGCACAGTCAACTTAAAAAAGAAACAATCAGTTACTATCTGAAAATGAAAGCAGAATGTAACGAGGATCAGCAGCGGAAGTTAAATGAGATATTTATTTCGATGTTAAAGAAAAATGAAGATGTTTCACTTCCCGAATTTGGGAAGGGTAATAAGAACGTCAATTAATTACATAAGCACTTAAAAATAAAACAATGAAAACAAAATTTTTCACAAGGCTTGCCCTGGTAATAGTTACCGTGGCAGCTGTAACAACAACAACTTTTGGACAACGTTGGAATAACGCCAACCGTTTTGTAAACAATCAGGTTGTAACTATGCAGCCAACTTGTATCGATCAGATTACTGATTTAACCGATAAGCAAATAACAAAAATAATGACACTGGAAGAAAAACACCAGGCTACTATGGACGAATTTCGAACTCAACGCCGTTCAACAATCGATGCCATAGAAAAGAATACTATTCGCGGAGAAATGTTGGCAATGGTAGAAGCACATCAAAACGAAGTAAAATCTTTGTTGATAGAAGAACAACAAAATCAGTATGATTTATTACACACATACGCAAACCCGAATTATGCACAGGGGAGACAGTTTTATAACCGTGGTGTAGGAGCAAATCAGGCAGTTGTTCGTGGTGGTGCTCGTGGAAACGGTTATGCCGTTGCTGGCAGGGGTTACAACCAGGGATTTGCACCCAGACAAGGATATTGCATAGCAAATGCTAGAAAAGGTGCAGGAAGAAATGCCGTTGCTTATGGACGTGGGTACGGAGCAGGTGTTAGAGGAAATGTTGGAGTAGCCGGTTATGGTCAGAGAACAGGAAGAAATGCTGCATTCGGGAGAGGTTACGGCCGTGGATTTAATACCATTCCAGCCAACACAATTGAAGACTCAAAAGAAAATTAATTTCAGAAGAATACAATTATAAGAACCTGTGCAACTTAAACCAGTACAGGTTTATTTCATGGCTGTTAGGTTTGTTTTTATAAGATCCCGGAGTTTAGCTTCGGGATTTTTTTTGTTAAAAAAAGTGAAAGTCTGCAAGTTCATCAAACAAGTTGTGTCAAATTTTCATACTAAAAAATTAATAAACGATTAAAATTTAAAAAATGAAAACACGAAAATTAGGAGCCATTTTGACGTTAACAGGTTTAACCATTGTATTTGCTGCATGTAATGAAGGAGTATACGATGTAGAAGTTTCATTTGCATTTGCTGGTGAAATAAAAAGTGCAGAATCAGTTGTTGCACCCGGAGTAGTTGCACTTTTACGGGAACTTTAACCGAAGCAGAAATTGAGGGTTTAATGGAAATGCGCGAAGAAGAGAAACTGGCGCAAGATGTTTATACTACCTTGTAGGGTATTTACGGATACATCGTTTTTACTAATATTGCAAAAAGCGAAAGCGCCCACACAAGTGCGATATTGTATTTAATGAACGGCTACGGATTAGAGTATCCTGCACTTACAGGAGTTGGAGAATTTAGCAATCCGTTATTTGCCGATTTGTATAAACAACTTACAGAAAAAGGTTCCGAAAATTTAGTTGAAGCACTTAAAGTTGGTGCATTTATCGAAGAATATGATATTGCCGATTTAAAAAGACTTTTGGAGG
>JABMQB010000558.1 GCA_013203525.1 Mariniphaga sp. | reverse complement strand
GTCATTTAGCCTTGCTTGAGGATAGAGTAGCTCTGGGAAAAGGAGAAAAACAGATTTACGGTAGTCTATTAAAAACGTGTGCTACATAAAGCATGGGTTGGATAAATCCTCAAAAATATCAAGTCATGAAAAAATTCATCATTCTCTTGCTTTTAGCTGTTCCTGCATTCTCTTTCAGCCAAATTATTAATTTGTCAGAAGACTTCAAGGATGTTTATACCAATTAAATGACTCATCATTCGCATTCGCACCAAATGCAATAATAAAGCAGGATTTTTTCGGATTTTAAGAATTTATTAGCTTGCGGAGATAAGATTTATTTGATTACATATTCGGAAATCCACTTCTCCCAAGCATTTCATCGTAGAACCATCAATATTAACATTGAATATTTTTTTGCTGTTTGATTTCAGTTTTAATGATTTCGTTATACAGAATTTTTCAAAACCCCATTTTTCGGGATTATCCAATGCACTTGCGTTCCAGGTGCTCTTGAATTGCCCAATCAATTTATGAAGGCCAATATCTTTTAAAGTGAAAAGGTGAAAATCTCCTGAACCCAGGGGAACAGATCTGGCAAGGGGAAGGTCTTTGCCAAGATCACCATTTACAATTATCATAGCCTGGTAAACACCTTCAGATACCATCTCGTCATCCACAACAATATGCCATTTTATTTTGCTTTTTAAGGCGGATTTAAATGTTCTATTTATACATGCAAGACTGGCACCAATGAAAAACGGGCCAAGATCTCCAAATATCTGACTGAATATCCCTTTATAATATTTAATGAAACGATTTTCTGTATAAGTAGGGATTTCTCCAAATATTTCAGCACCTCCATATCCAACAAAATTCCGGGATTTTGTATCGCCCTCCTTGCTTACTGCGTTAATTATATCACATTTAATGGTTCTTTTATTATTAATAGAATCAACAAAAACTCTAATGGCATCATCGATATTATCAGGCATTCCCAAAGTTTTTCCTATAAGGTCAGCAGAACCTTTTCGAAGGAATCCAAGCATAATATCATTCAGGTCAATCCCTGAATCACAGCATCCTTCCAATGCACTGTTAAAAGTTCCTGAACCTCCTGCAGAAATAATAATCCGGCTTCCATTTTCCAGGCATTCACGTGTTTTCTCCCTTACCGCAGCATGGGTATCAACCGAATATAATGTCACATTATTAAAACCATGGTTCTTAAACAGCGGAACAATATGTTTAACCTTACCCCAATCCTGTATAGACCCGGAGATGGTTGTAGCAATAACATCAATCCTTTTGTTATTCATGATCATTGTCCTCCTTCAGGTGAATATTTATGAAATCAATCGCTGTATCTGTTGTTTTTTCAATACTATTATCCCCGGCAATTATCAAAGTCGGGATATCAAAATTATCCGATAAAATTTTACAAATACTTAAATACGCGCTTCTTAGCTTAGCTAACTTTTCCTCTTTTTCGTGTACCTGTTTCTTCTTTCCCCTTTTATTGATCCTGCTAATTGCAATTCCTGGATCCACACCAAGAAATAATACTATTTCAGGAAGATCAAATTTGGTCAGTCCGATTTTCTTTAACTTATTCAATTCAGGAAAATCAGTATAAATAGGATCATCAGGAGGAATTTCATGTCCCTTGGAGCAAAGAATCTTTATGGCTTTTACACATACAGCTTCATTAAACAGCTTTTCTTTATAGAGTATCGACCATGCAGTGAGGTTAAGAATGGGTGATCCATCTAATACCAGGCAATCAGGATTGTGCCATCGTTTTATTTTTGCAATTAGAGAATTTCTTAAAAGCAACTCTATAAGTTTAGGTATTTTATAAAGTTTCAAAGACCTTGCATTTTTAGCATAGTTGCCAATAGCCCTTCTGATATACTCAGTAATCAAAGGGGGCATTTTCTTAAGCTTACCATCCTTGTAGAATTGTAGTTTGTCGGTGAGTAATGTAACTTTTAAGTTAGCTGATAAATTAAGAGATATGTTCTTTGATAAAGTACTCTTTCCTGAACCATCGATACCTAATACTGCAACTGATTTTACGCTTCTGGTCTTTTTTGATTT
>JABMQB010000557.1 GCA_013203525.1 Mariniphaga sp. | reverse complement strand
GTTCCAGGGAGGCCTATTTGATATGCGTCGCGATCCTGGTGAAAGATATGATTTAAAAGAATATTATCCTGAAATTGTACGAGAAATGGAAGACTTAGCAAAGAAAGTACGTGAAGACCTGGGTGATGATTTAACACAAAATCCTGGTAAAAACAGGAGGTTTCCGGGAAGGTTGGGAAATTAAATAAATGAAATGGGTAATATTTAAAAATTAAGCTGAATTAGTTTGTTTATTATTTTCAAAATTTTTTAAAACTATCAGCGCCAATTTATTTATTTTTACTGAAATATTTAAAAATTAAAATCAATAATTAACTCACCTTTTGGTGTATAATTCTATTACTATGAAACGAAATGTTTATTTTACTTTATCATTTGTAACTGCATTACTAATAGCAGTTCCTACTTTTGCACAAAAACTAAATCAATTATCAGAACAAGAAAAAAATGATGAATGGATTTTATTATTTAACGGAGAAAATTTTGATGGCTGGAGGCAGTGTAACGGAGCTGCAATGCCTGCGAACTGGGTTATTGATGATAATGCAATGAAGGTTTTTACAGCTGAAGGTAAAAATCCTGGACAGGGAGCAAATGGTGATATTCTTTATGGAGGAAAAAAAATTAAAAACTTTGAATTGTCGATAGATTGGAATGCAGGTAAAATGGGCAATTCCGGTATATTCTATTATGTTCGTGAAGTTCCTGGAAAACCAATATACTTCGCTGCCCCTGAAGTTCAGGTGCTTGATAACGTTGATGCTACGGATAATAAAGTGGACAGCCATCTGGCAGGTTCTCTTTACGATATGATTGCCGCCGATCCAAAAACAGTAAATCCTTCAGGTTCTTGGAACACAATTGTAATTAAAGTAAAAGATGGAAATGTTACCCATACCCAGAATGGAGTAGAAGTATGTTCATATTCTCTGTGGACACCGGAATGGAATAAATTAGTGGCAAACAGTAAGTTTAAAAACTTTCCCGGATTCACGGAAGGAATTGCTAAAGAAGGATTTATAGGCTTGCAAGATCATGGTTATCCGATCTGGTTTCGTAATATAAAAATCAGGGAACTGTAAATTAAGTTTTAAATTCCGGATAGATTTCAGAATTTTAATAATTCGAATAAATCGCAAGAAAAGCTGTTAACCTATCGGATGACATCCGAAAATTGTGGTTATATTTGAAGTTTCAACCAACTTTACCTTTATGAAAAGATTTATTCTTGTAATAATACCCTTTATATTTATTCTGTTTTCATGTGAAAAAGAAGTAGGAGAAGGTGGTACTTCTACTATTAGTGGCCGGGTATTAGTAAAAAATTACAACAGCGATTTTTCAGTTAAATTAGGAGAATATTATGCTCCGGGCATTGATGTTTTTATTATTTATGGCGATGAGCAAATATATTCCGATAAATTTGAAACCGGCATTGATGGGTGGTATCGTTTTGAGTACCTGACAAAGGGAGATTATACTGTTTATACTCTTTCAGCCGATTCAACCCGTCAATCTCAATCAGGAATAATGATAATTGAAAAAAAGGTTTCTATTACTGAAAACAATCAATCAATTGTTGTTGATGACCTTGTAATTTTTGATTAATTGAAAAAGGCGAAAATTACATATCGAGGAGGGAAGATATTAAGTTTATTTGTTCTTTTATTATTTGTTTTACCAGGTAAAGCTCAGGAAAAAGATTTTGGTTTTTGGGCTGGTTTCGAACTTCAGAAAGAAATAAACAAACGGTTTGATTTTGAAGTGGAATTAGGACATAGGCTAGCGGAAAATTTAACGCAGAGAGATGAAAGTTTCTTGGGTGCTGGATTAGCCTATTCAAAAAAACAATTTGCCACTGGAATTAGTTACCGGTTTACAAACGAGAATAGTGTAAAACGAAGCTATGAATTGGCACATCGATTTGTTTGGCAAGCACGATATAAACCGGAAATTAACAGATTTGCAATTGATTTCAGGATTAGAGTTCAGGCGCAATACAGTAGTATAAATAGTTCGGAGAATGGGCATTTGCCAGTATCATTCTTAAGAAACAGAATTAAACTTTCGTACAATATTAAGGGAATACCTTTGGAACCGTCAATTAGTTATGAACTGTTTAGCAGAATAAATAACTATAAAACCAAAGGATTGGAAAGACAAAGGGTAAAATTGGGATTTAATTATAAAATTTTTAAAAATAATGAAATTGGGGTTTCATTGATCTGGCACGAAACTTTTAATGTAAATAAACCTGTAAAG
>JABMQB010000556.1 GCA_013203525.1 Mariniphaga sp. | reverse complement strand
GGTTAATTCTTTCGGTGACCAGGTATCCATAAAAAAGCCCTGACTTGGAACTTGTGCTACGGTAATTTCACGCAGTATTAATAGAAAGAAGAAAAAAGAAAAAAATTTCATATCATTTATTTGGTTTTCGGTTCTAATTAATTGTCAAAATAACACAAATAAAATAGACCATAAAAAAAGAATCTGTATAAATAAGCTTGTTCAGTACAATTTTTACTACATAAAAAATTCGTTTTTTTATACCTTCGAACAAATATCAATTTTATGGATTATCTGAAAATTTCGATAGAAACCATCCCATTTTTCCCATGGTCTACTGATTCATTATCAGCACAATTAAACGAAATTGGTTTTGAAAGTTTTATCGAAACCGAAACCGGATTAGAAGCTTATATTCAAGAAAAGAACTATAATCAACAAAAACTTGAAGAACTTCTATCTGAACAAACTCAAAATATTCAAATAAATTGGAGCCACGAACTTATCAAGAGCCAGAACTGGAATGAAGTGTGGGAAAAAAACTATTTTAAACCACTGGTTATTAAGGACACATGTGTTGTAAGGGCACCTTTTCACAACGATTACCCAAAGTGCAAGTATGAAATAATAATTGAGCCAAATATGGCATTTGGGACCGGTAACCATGAAACCACCTCAATGATGATTGAATTTCTTTTAAAAGAAAATATGGTTGGAAAAGAGGTACTTGATATGGGATGCGGTACCGGCATACTTTCTATTATGGCATCGATGCTCGGTGCCAAAAAGATTACTGCCATTGATATTGATAAATGGTCTTTCGATGCCACAAAAACAAATGCACAGCTTAATAATATTAACAATATTGAAGCATTTCAGGGCGATTCCTCTTTACTAAAAGACCAGAAATCTGATGTCATCCTTGCCAATATCCAACGTAATGTTTTACTGGCCGATATGGAAAAATATGTTTCCGTTCTAAAATCTGAAGGAATACTTGTTATGAGTGGTTTTTATATTGAGGATATTCCTGTAATAAAAGAAAAGGCAGAAAACCTTAATTTGAAAGACATTGGATATAATCAAAAAAATAATTGGGTGGCACATGCCTTTAAAAAATAAACTATGCAAAAAATTGCCAAATATTTATCCGAAAACATCACAGATGTATCAAAAGGAAACATTAATAAAGATATTATTTTTCAAATCAGCCAGTTAAACCGACAACACAGAAGTGAATTACGCGACCATATTTTTGAATATTCAAAACAACAATCCAGTGAGCCTGATCAAGTCGATATTATAAATTGGTTAAAACAATGTTTCCATTTAATCGACAAATACAGTTTTCGGTTTAACAAAGTGTTTTTTAGCCCTGGTCCCGAAATTAAAAATGCCATTTTCCAATTATTAAACGAAGCGCAATCATCGGTGTATTTGTGTGTATTTACCATTACGGATAGCAAACTGGCAAACGAAATTATTAATTGCCATAAAAGAGGAGTCAAGGTTAAAATAATTACAGACGACCAAAAAACGGAAGCTAAAGGTTCGGAGATTTTTGCAATGGAGAATGCCGGAATACCAATAAAGACAGATCATTCAAAATATCATATGCATAATAAGTTTGGAATTATTGATGGGCGTATTGCACTAACCGGTAGTTTTAACTGGACTTATACTGCAACCAAACACAACTAGGAAAACCTGCTTACTACCTCAAATTTTGATATTGTGAGGCAATACCAGGCTGAATTTAAGCGATTATGGGATGAAATGTTTTGGTTTTAAATTGAATAAAAAACAATCACTTTTTCCGGGGAAATTCCCAAATCTCCAAATCTCTAATTTCTTTATCTTCAACTACAAAACGAATTGAGGTACATACTTTATGAAATCCGTTTATTCCTGCTGCACCAGGGTTTATATGCAAAAAATCCAATTTTTTATCATAAATGATTTTTAAAATATGTGAATGCCCGGAAATAAACAATCCGGGAGGATTTTGATATATTTCAGGTTTTACATACCGTTCATATCTGCCCGGATATCCACCAATATGTGTAATCCAAACATCCAGTCCTTCGCAAAGGAATCTGTTATGTTGAGGATATTCTACCCGAATATCTTGTCCATCGATATTACCATAAACAGCTTTAAACGATTTAAATAATGAAAACCTGTCTGCAATATCCAGAGATCCAATATCGCCGGCATGCCATATTTCATCTACTTTATCAAAAAAAGCAAACAACTTTGGATTTATATAACCATGTGTATCTGAAAGTAATCCGATTCGTTTCATTTAATAATAAAAATGCTTAACTTGAAGTATCCAAAGTAAAACAATTTAAACCAACAGAAAAATGAAAAAAGTTGTAATTGTAAGACATGCAAAATCAGTTC
>JABMQB010000555.1 GCA_013203525.1 Mariniphaga sp. | reverse complement strand
CAGGAAAACAGGAAAACAGGTTTTTCATGCCATTGTTTGGCAGGACAGGCGGACTTCGGATTATTGTTCACAATTAAAAAAAGCGGGCTATGAGGCTTTGGTTACAAAAAAAACAGGCCTTCTGATTGATGCCTATTTTTCGGCAACAAAAATAAAATGGATTCTTGATAATGTGGAAGGAGTTAAAGAACGAGCTGAAAATGGGGAACTTGCCTTTGGAAATACAGATTCGTGGGTAATATGGAACCTCACAAATGGTGGGTTACATATAACTGATGTAACCAATGCAAGCCGTACCATGTTATTTAATATTCATGAATTAAAGTGGGATGAGGAATTACTTAAGATTTTTGATATACCAGTTTCATTATTACCCAAGGTGGTTGCTTCAAGTGATGTTTATGGAGAAGTTAGTGATATTGAAGAATTAAAAGGTGTTCCTATTGCCGGAATCGCCGGCGATCAACAGGCTGCACTTTTTGGTCAGATGTGTACCAGCGAAGGAATGACGAAATGTACATATGGAACCGGATGTTTTCTTGTTATGAATACGGGCACAAAAGCCATTGAATCTAGAAATAAATTATTGACCACCATTGGATGGAAAATTGGGGATGAAGTAATCTATGCACTTGAAGGAAGTGTGTTTATGGGAGGTGCAATTATTCAATGGCTTCGTGATGGAATGGAATTTTTTAGCGAAGCTCCAGAAAGTGAAATATTAGCGAGTCAGGTTGAAGACAATGGGGGAGTAGTTTTTGTTCCATCACTTGCCGGACTTGGTGCACCATATTGGGATCCATACGCCCGTGGTTCAGTGTTTGGAATAACCCGTGGGACTACCAAAGCCCACTTTACACGGGCTGCCCTCGAAAGTATCTGTTTTCAGGTAAATGATGTTATTGAAACCATGAAGCTGGATTCCGGAGAATCAATTCCTGAATTGCGTGTGGATGGTGGAGCAACGGCTAATAATCTGATGGTGCAATTTCAAGCCGATATTTCAGGCCTTGATGTAGTAAGATCTGCTGTTGCTGAATCTACAGCCCAGGGTGTTGCATTTCTTGCTGGTTTAGCTATTGGATTGTGGAATATTGATGAACTGCAAAAAAAATGGCAATCCGATAAAACTTTTATTCCTGTTGAAAACGAAGAGGTGATTAATAAATATAAATCACAATGGAAGAAGGCAGTAGAAAGGTCGAAGAATTGGATAGATCAAAATGATTAATGATTAAGGATAAAGAAAAACGATAAAAGTGAAACGATTAGAATCAATACGTGCAATTGAATATTCGCCTGATAAGGTTTGGGATATTGTTATAATAGGTGGAGGTGCTACCGGTTTAGGTGCAGCTGTTGATGCTGCTTCCAGAGGATATGATACACTGCTTCTAGAAAAGTATGATTTTTCAAAAGGAACCTCTTCACGAAGTACAAAACTGGTGCATGGTGGCGTACGCTACCTCGCAAACGGAGATATTGGATTAGTTCTGGAAGCATTACAGGAAAGAGGTTTGCTTTTACAAAATGCACCACATTTAGTAAAGAATTTGGAATTCATAATTCCGAATTATGGCTGGTTCGATGGCCCGTTTTACACCATCGGACTGAAGGTTTATGATATGATGGCCGGGAAATTAGGGCTTGGCCCATCCATCCATATTTCAAAGGAAGAAACCATGAATGCCATTCCTAATCTGGTTGAAGAAGATTTAAAAGGTGGAGTTATATATCACGACGGGCAATTTGATGATTCACGTTTGGCAGTTAATCTTGCTCAAACAATTACCGACAATGGCGGGTATGTATTGAATTATTGTGAAGTTATTGGATTGTTAAAAAATGATGAAGGCATTATTTCCGGAGTTGAATGTTTTGATTCTGAAAATAAAAAACCCTATTCAATCAATGCAAAAGTGGTTGTAAATGCTACAGGGATTTTTGTTGACTCCATAAATAAGATGGATGAATCCGATCATAAAAAAACTGTGGTGCCAAGCCAGGGGATTCATGTAATTCTTGACCAATCTTTCCTTCAAAGCGATTCTGCAATAATGATCCCAAAAACAGCCGACGGACGTGTTTTATTTGCTGTTCCCTGGCATGGAAAAGTAGTTGTGGGAACAACCGATACTCCGATTGATGACCATGATATTGAACCGCGTGCATTGGAAGAGGAAATAAAATTTATTTTAAAAACAGCAAAAAAATATCTGGCAAAAAAACCAAAACGTAAAGATGTATTAAGCATATTTGCCGGATTAAGACCATTGGCAGCACCGGAGGATGAAAATCAGGAAACCAAAGAAATTTCAAGAAGCCACAAATTGGTTATTTCACAATCGGGATTGCTTACTATGATAGGCGGTAAATGGACTACCTACAGAAAAATGGGAGAGGACATCATCGATAAAGCTATTCTTTTAGGAGGTTTGGATGAGAAAGATTGTGTAACTAAAAATATGCCTATTCATGGATACCTGAAAAATGTCAGAAGTTCAGGGCATTTATATGTTTATGGTTCCGATATCCCGAAAATAAAAACCTTAATTGGACAGGAACCCTTGTTAAGTGAAAAATTACATAAAAGATTACCTTATTTGAAAGCTGAAATAATATGGGCAGTAAGGGAAGAAATGGCACGAACCATTGAAGATGTTTTAGCCCGCCGAACAAGGGCTTTACTTCTCGATGCCAAAGCCAGTATTGAAATGGCATCTGTGGTGGCTGAAATTATGGCGAAGGAACTGGGATTTAATAAAGAGTGGCAGGAATCTCAGGTTGAACAATATACCGAACTTGCCAAAGGATATATATTAACCGAAATAGAAAATTGATCAGAATTAAATTTTGGATATCCGTTACAAACCAGAAAAAACAATTTCATTCAAATAAAGTGAATATTATAAATAAACAACAAATTGATATAAAAATTAAAATTTACCGACTCACCCTGATCAAACCTGCGGTCTGATCGTCCCTCTCTACGAGTAGAGAGGGATAAGAGGGAGAGGCAAATTAAGGAAATGATATAATTACAGATAATCAGAATCAAATTATAAATCAATAAACGTATAACATATGAATCCAATAGTTGCAGAATACCTCGGAACATTTTTACTGGTTTTAATGGGAACCGGCGTTTGTGCTAACAGTTCTTTAAAAGATACATATGCCCATGGTTCCAATTGGGTGTTAATCTCTTTTGGATGGGGATTGGGAGTATTTCTGGGAGTGATGGTAGCTGGACCTGCCAGTGGTGCTCATTTAAATCCGGCGGTTACTGTTGGCCTTGCAGCCGCTGGTGAATTTTTATTGATCGATGTGCCATTGTATATTATTGCTCAATTATTGGGTGCAATGACCGGAGCATTTGTTACCTGGCAGTTATTTTTCGATCATTATAACCGGACTGAAGATCCAGCCACTGTAAAGGGTACTTTCTGTACCTGCCCTGCAATAAAAAATACACCTCGCAACATTTTAAGTGAAGTGGTTGGAACTTTCGTTTTGATATTTGTTGTTTTGTTTATTGCCGGCCCTGAATTTTCGGCCGATGACCATCCAGCTGTTAATATTGGACTTGGTTCAGTCGGGGCATTGCCGGTTGCTTTGCTTGTTGTTGCAATTGGCATGAGCCTTGGTGGATTAACAGGATATGCTATTAATCCCGCCAGAGACCTTGGCCCCCGTTTAATTCATTCTTTGGTTCCGATAAAAACAAAAGGAAGCAGCGACTGGTCTTATGCATGGATACCCATTGTAGGTCCTGTTTTAGGTGCTGTTATTGCAGCCGGAGTTTATCTTTTGGTAGTATAGTGCGTAAAAGGATTTCTTCCTGAACTTATCATTAATATAATTCCTATCCTAAATATTAATTTAAGGATTTTAGCAAGGTTAGTTGATAGTCTATTTAGTAATCTGAATTTATCATTTATATTTTTAGTATAAAATATCATTTTTTTTCCGCTTGTCAAATTGATTCTTTATCTTGTAGAAATCACACATAAATATAATTATTAACTAACCAAAAAATCTAAATTACCATTATGGCAAAACGCGACGATATTGATAAAGTATTGATAATCGGTTCGGGTCCGATTATAATAGGGCAGGCTTGTGAGTTTGACTATTCAGGAACTCAGGCATGTAAAGCTTTACGTTCATTGGGCTACAAAATTGTTCTTGTGAATTCCAATCCGGCGACAATTATGACTGATCCAGGGACAGCAGATGTAACTTATATTGAGCCCTTAAATGAATATGCCCTTACAGAAATTATTAAAAAAGAAAGGCCGGATGCACTTCTTCCAAATCTTGGGGGGCAAACCGGATTAAACCTTTCTTCGTTGCTTGCTAAAAAAGGTATATTAAAAAAGTACGGTGTTAAAGTTATTGGGGTTAATATCGATGCTATCGAAAGAGGCGAAGATAGAACTGCATTTAAAAATACCATGAATCGTTTGGGAATTGAGATGCCTAAAAGCACTGCAGTAAATACTGTTGAGGATGCTGAAAAAATTGCAGGAGATTTAGGATACCCGGTTGTTGTTAGGCCTGCTTACACAATGGGTGGAACTGGTGGCGGGCTTGTTTATAATGTGGAAGAATTACGCATTATTGCAAGCAGAGGATTATCAGCAAGTATAGTAAATCAGGTTCTGATTGAAGAATCAGTTTTAGGATGGGAAGAACTTGAACTGGAAGTGGTAAGAGATGCAAAAAACCAGATGATTACGGTTTGTTTTATTGAAAATGTTGATGCAATGGGCGTTCATACAGGCGATTCATTTTGTACTGCTCCCATGTTAACAATCAGTAAGGAGCTTCAACAACGTTTGCAAAAATATTCATATGATATTGTGGAAGCAATTGAAGTTATTGGTGGTACAAACGTTCAATTTGCCCATGACCCTGTAACCGATAGGGTAGTAGTAATTGAAATTAATCCACGAACATCAAGATCATCAGCCCTTGCTTCAAAAGCTACAGGTTTTCCAATTGCGCTAGTTTCTTCTCTTTTAGCTGGCGGATTAACTTTGGATGAAATACCTTATTGGCGTGATGGAACACTTGAAAAGTATATTCCTTCGGGTGATTATGTTGTTGTGAAATTTGCAAGGTGGGCATTTGAAAAATTTGATGGTCTTGAAGACAAGTTAGGAACACAAATGCTGGCAGTTGGTGAAGTGATGAGCATTGGGAAAAACTATAAAGAGGCAATGCAAAAAGCTATTCGTTCATTGGAAATAGGCCGCTATGGATTAGGCTTTGCTAAAGATTTTAACAGCAAGTCTTTAGATGAATTAATGATTTTACTTAAACATCCTTCAAGCGAAAGGCAGTTTATTCTTTACGAAGCAATTCGAAAAGGTGCAGATATTCAGGGACTTCATGAAAAAACTTTTATTAAAGTATGGTTCCTTGAACAAATGAAAGAATTGGTGGAACTCGAAGAAAAAATACTTTCCTATAAGGGAGCAATGTTACCTGATGAATTACTTATTCAGGCTAAAAAAGATGGATTTGCCGATAAGTATTTAGCAAAAATATTAAGAATTCCTGAAAAAAAAATAAGGGGAAAACGAATTTTTCTTGGATTGGACGAAGCCTGGGAACCTGTTCCGGTAAGTGGAGTTGATAATGCAGCTTACTACTATTCTACCTATAATGCTCCCAATAAAGTGAAAGTAAGCAACAATAAAAAGATTATGGTTTTGGGAGGCGGCCCTAACAGGATTGGGCAAGGAATTGAATTTGATTATTGCTG
>JABMQB010000554.1 GCA_013203525.1 Mariniphaga sp. | reverse complement strand
TGTAAATTCACCAAACAATTCTTTTACTTTTAATTTGGCATTATACAGGTAATCACTATATGCAATAATAACAGCAGCCTGAAATGATAAATACCCTTTCTTTTCAAATGTAATTATCCTTGATCCCTCTGGCACAGAGGGTAGTTGATAAAAACCTGTGGCATCTGATGATGTAGTTAAATTTGATACATTCCCATCAGGATTTAATAAAGAAACAATTACTCCTGATAAATTATTCCCAACTTCATCTGAGACTTTTCCCGACACGTTATGGGTAGATCTATCTGAGGTCATTTCAATATTAATTGTATTGTTACTTTTCTGAACATTATAAACTTGGGAAAAATTATCAAAATTTAATTTTTTAGCAGAGATTGTTTGATTTCCAATTAAAACATTTTGTAATATGTAATGTCCTGACTCACGTGTAGTATATCCAACTTTATCAATACTAACAGTTACACCAGGAACAGGAATTAGAGTTCCTGAATAGTAAACATAACCTTCTACAACTGAAGTTTGCATTATTTCTATGTTTACTGTACCATTAACAACATTTTGTCCATCATTAACAATAACAGAAATATTCATTCCAGATTTATCAGGTGCTTTCCAAGTAACAGAACTTCTGCTGGTACCACTTGGAAATGTACCATTTATTGAAGACCAAGAATAAGTTAAGTTATCACCTTCTGGGTCAGTGGCCACACATGATAATTGTGTAGTCTCTCCTGTTTTAATCGATTGTGGACTGGCTGTTATGCTTTGAATTATTGGTGGCTGGTTTTCTTTTTCACAAGAAATAAAAAATCCAAATATTAATATCAAAGTTACAATTGCAATATATTTTTTCATAAATCCATAAGTTAGTCAATTAAAAATTCCTATTTCAGGACATACTATTTTGGTTTGCTTAAATATATGAAAAATTTCAGCGTTCTATAATATATGGATAGAGGTTAAGTGGTTATAACCTCAATGAATCAACCAGCTAAACCACTCAATCTATAATTCAATCCCCAATAAAGCATCATCATCCACACAACCTTTAAAAGCAGGCACACCTATTATTCTACATTTATCACAATTATTAAGAATCCATACTTCAGGTTGGTCATCAACAATTGTAATGGAATCATAAACATCAAGGTAGTAATCGGAAACAATTTTGTGATACATACCGCCGTATATAAAACAATCTGAACGAGATAATAATTCTATGGGTTGGATATCCAAATGTTCACAAATACTTTGAGCATATTTTAATTCAGCGGTTGTGTGTACAGAAATGTCGCCACTAATTTTACATTTCTTGATGAACTCGTAGACATATGGGCGTTCATAAACGGTTAAATGTATGGAAAAATGGAACAGGATGTTTGTGGATAGGTTGGGTTTTGCGGATGCGTATATGAGGGTGTTATCCAAATCTAAAATGATTAACTTTTTCATATTTGAAGGAGCTTAACTTTTAAAACCAACCCATTTCCTTTCTTCATCTAAGTCCCGGTTTTGTAATTCTTTATTAAAATTTCACCAACTGTATATTTGTATTCCTTGGTAAAGTTTTTTGTAAACCTGAACATTTCAAACAACAAATCATAGGTTGCTTTGTAAACCGGTAAATCGTTGTAATATGCCAAAATAAATAATATTTAATCCGCTTCCGCGGACTTAAATAAATCAAATAGGCAAGCCAACCTCGCTTCGCTCGTTAATCCCTTACGCAACGAACACTAAATCCGCCTTCTTTATTGTAGTAGTTCCTGTTGAAATTAAAGTAATCGAAATACAGGCTCCGGTACCAGGCTTGATCACTACTATTCTCAGTGGCACTCCACCAAAGACCAAGGCTACCTATGCTGCTGAAATTACCATCGCTGGTGCGGTAGCCGCCCGGAAGGCCAGAAAAGCCATAATCATCGGTGCCATTTCCATTATTAAACCAGCCACTGATAGCTTTTAATAGAGTACCTTCATCGGTACCACGCCAACCAATGTCATCTGCATCGCTTTGACTCATGCCAATAAACATTTCCATTTGTTTCCATTCAGCATCCGTTGGTAAATGCCACCCACCTGGACAAGCAGTTAAAGCTGCCGGCCAGTTATATAATGCGCCGTAGATAGTATAATTATCAGTTGCTTTTGCAGCAGCTACATCAATACCACTATAATCATAAATATAATAGAAAGGATCAGCATAAGATTCACCTGAAGGCGGGCTTACACTGGGAAGGTATACCAAGTTTTCAGCCATCCATATCTGGCTACCAATTCGTATCCAATTGTATTCATAATTATCCCGGGAATCAATAAATATACCTGATAATTCTACTACTTCCATTAAAACCTCAACATCCTGGTTTCCACCATTGCTGGTTATGGTAATTGTATCCGAGTAATTCCCCGGTGCTAAACCGGCTCTGTTAATGTCAACCGATACCTGGTCGGTTTCAATGGTTGTTTCACCTGAAACAGGGCTTAATACCAGCCAACTTATTTCTTCCATTATAGACCAGGTTAATGTACCGGTACCGCTGTTTTGGATGTCAAACGGCAACTGGGTTGTTAAAATGCCAAAATCCAGGCTAACAGGTGTTACTGACAAAGCAGGCTCCTCTATAACTTCAATGTAATCTGATTTTATTATTGTATCTGATCCAAAGCTATTTTCTGCAATTAGTGTGACCGTATACAATCCTGACTGGTTATATAAATGGTTTGGATTTTGAATAAAACCAGCGTTACCATCCCCAAAATCCCATTTCCATCTTGTTGGTGAATTGGTTGACTGGTCATAAAAACTTATACTCTCGCCTATGCTTACAGTTGTTACAAAAGCCATAAATTCTGCTTTTGGTTTTAAAGAATTTACAGTAATATAATTTAATTTAGTTTCTGTATCTGAACCATAACTATTACTGGCTGTTAGACTAACATCATAGGTGCCCGGAATCAAATAGATATGTGAAGGGTTTTGTAAAGTACTTGTCCCCTCATCTCCGAAATTCCAATTCCAACTTGAAGGAGAATTCGTTGAAATATCTGAGAAATTTACGATACTACCTTTATTTATATTTGTATTTGGCAGATTAAAGTCTGCTGCTGGGATATATTCTGTTACATCAAAAACTAAAGTGTAGCTTGAATTTCCGGTTGGTGAATCAATAATTTCTTCCGATTCAATAAAACCCAAATAACCAATAAATTTCAACTCATCACCAAGCCTGAATATAAATGCACTATTTGAACTTCTTGCTGATTTAATACTGTTCGAATTGTTTGTTAAACTTGTAATCCCAGAAGAATTGCTTCTTTCCATACAAATTAATTTAGTGCGAAGTTGAATGTTACCTGAATTAATACTCAGTAATAGCAAACCTTCTACGCCTGATTTAAAAAGGTATTTTGTGTGTCCTATTCCAATATCCCCTTCCCATCCTGAAATTTTTTTACCTTCTATTGTAAAAACAGAAACCTGTACCTTTTCATTAAATTTTGAATTAAATCCAATAGTTAACTCTTTATAAAAGGGATTTGGGTAAGTAATAATATTATCATTAATTTCAGTAATATCAACTGAGGTGGTGAGAATAGAAAAAGTATTACCATTAACAATAGTATCTGTTCCATTAGTTTGGTTGAAAATATGAATCTTATCAACAGCCAGTGCGCTATTGGTTATTGCATTTTTACCAGCAAAACTAAAAGTTATACTTTGTGAATATACATGGGTAGTCAATAAGATAGAAATTAAGATCGACAACAAGTTTTTCATAATTTTAATGGTTAGTTAACAATCCACTTTAAGGACTTACTTTTTTGATTTGTATAAATATATGAAAAAAATGGCGTCCAATAAAAAAAAGGTGAGAATTTGGTGGCTCCAACAACTCCACTATAATTCAATCCCCAATAAAGCAGCTGCATCCTCTTCAGCTGTTAAAGCAGGCACACTTATTATTCCACATTTATCACAATTGGCACAAATCCAAACTTTAGGTTGGTCATCTATTATTATAATAATATCATATGCTTCAAGGTTCAGAGATTCATTCTGTTGCTCTTTTTTTGTGACCAGATTTCATCCAGTTGGTATCAAACCAAAATATTAAGCGATAATATCCTCAATAAAAGTAGTTTTTATTTTATTGATAATTAGCCAATTATAATTTACCATAAGTTTGATGAATCCACAAAACAAAAGGGAGATACATAATTGCATCTCCCTATATTATTTCTTTTAAAAAGCTTATACCAAAATATCGTTTGTAAGATTATTAATACTTATCTCAATTGCTTCAAACGGTTTTCCATTGCCTTGATTATCGTCTTCAACAAACAGGTGTTTCATACCAGCAGTTTCTCTTGCTGCATAAATCCTTTTAAAATCGATTAGTCCTGCACCTACTGAAGTAATATCATCCTTAACTACTTCATAAAACGGAGCACTTTTTTCTGCCATATCTTTAAAATGGAAAAGCTGGAACCTACCCGGATATTTCTCAAACATTTCAACAGGATCCTGCCCGGCTTTGGTAACCCAATACATGTCAATCTCCATGGTAATCAGGTCAGCATCCATTTCCGGCATAAAAATATCATAATAAGGAATTACTCCATCAATATTGGCAAATTCAAAATTATGATTGTGGTATCCAAACTGGATTCCAACATCTTTCATTTTACTTCCCACCACATTCCAGTCTCCAATCATTCTTTTGTATGACTCAATGTTACGGTCAACTTCTTCAACCCAGGGCTGAACACAATATTTAGCTCCAAGTGCAGCATGGTCATCTGCCATCTTTGCAGCATTATCAATAGTTATCCCAGCTGCTTCAACTTGCGTATGGCTACTTAAAATCTCCATGCCCATATCATTTACTATCTTTTTAAATTCAGCCGGGGCATAGCTATAAAACATACCATTTGAATAATCGGCAAGTTCAACATATTTGTAACCCATATCTGACACCTTTTGTAATGAGCCAATTGCATCAGCAGCCATTGCATCACGAATGGTATATAACTGTAAGCCAACACCAAAGCTTTTTTTGTCAACTCCAGCACCCGATTTACAGGCAAGAGGACTTAAAACCATCATACCTAAAGCACTTGCTGCTGAAATTTTTAAAAACTCCCGTCTGTTTTTCAAAGTTTTCATAATTCCTATTTCTTAACGTTAATTTATGTTTTTATTCTTTTAAGAGAGATAAAAATAAAACAAACCTTTTATTTAAATGGCTGAAAATGAAATTTCTTTGTAATTTTTTGAAATTTTCACTCCTGAGCCATATACTGAAGAAAGATTTTGTTATCAATAAAATACCGACATCATTGTTAAATTTTAAAACGAAAACTATCAATACTTCTTTAACAAAGAAGAATTTAATATTAATAAAGAAAATTCTATATCCACGTGGGATAGTCATGGAGTACCTGCCAGACAACAGGCTGGTTTCACTAACTTTATATAGTCAAAAGGTGAAGTTAAGAAATATTCAGCTTAATATAAATCTAATTATTTAAGTCTTTAGAAATTTTCTTTATTCAGATCTGCCGGCCAATTCATTCACGGCATTCGACAGAAAAATATAATGCGCACTTATGTCAATCACATATTCGTTTTCGCCCCATAAAAAAGGCCAGTCAATTTTATTTTCCGGGTAATCGGGTTTTAAAATCATAACTCCCGGAACTACCCCTCCGGCAATAAATGAATAATCGGCGCGATTATTTCCATAAGCCATTCTTTTTGAATAGGTTCCTACACCGGAAACAAATGAAATATTGGAAACTGGATGACAACCAAAAATATAATTAATGCCCTTGTAAACATATTCTTTATCAATAATATCAGGGAAATATTTATTAAGAAGATAATTTGTGCTTGCCCAACTGATTATTTGAGAATTTCCGGCCCAACCTCCGGTCCTGAATGGGACTCCAAATGGATTTTCAGTTCCAAGTTCTTCTAATTGATCTTTATATCTCTCAACAAATGGACCTAACTTTTTATGAAATGCCTGATCAGTATAAGGCAAAGCCTTAACAATTATTGATAAATTTAATCCACCAAATCCTTCAAGCCCTGACCAGATTAGATCATCAAAAGCCTGTGAATATTTGTCGTTTTTAGTTGCAATATAAAGTTGCAAAGCAGCGCCGGCTTCAACAGAACCCCCAAATCTTCGATTAGTAGGATTTGGTGCTGTGCTATTTTTCTGGTTTTGCTCATCTTCCCATGCTTTTTCAGCATATTTCAAACACTCAACCGATAATTCATCGTTATATCCTTTTAATGCCCTGCTTGCAGCAGAAATAGCTCCAATGGACGAATAATTCTGATTCGATGATTTATTAGTAAACGCCCACCTATCATCATTTGTGCCGCTTTCATTACCTACAGTTTCGTATGGTTTTAATTCAGGATTATAAAGCAAATTATCTGTTTGGGTTACTCCATCTCCCAAATGATGATACTGGTGAAGGTTTGGCACAATAATACCTGCAATTGCCCGCCCAAATGCACGGTGCTGTGCAACCAGAGCTAATGTTCCATGTTCAATTTGTTGCAATATATCGGCAGTTCCATCCGGATGATGAATGTCAACAAATCGGGTATCCTTGTCAACCAAAGTCTGGTCGCGTTGAAGATTAAAAGCTTCCCATGATTCAACCAAACTTAAAACTGTTTGGCAATGGGAACCGGTGCGGATATCAAAATCACCGGCATCAAACCAACCTCCAATATTTAAACCCGGAATACGCTCACCCGGTTTATATTGAGTTTCAGTTGTATCACCCATTCTGTAACCATCAAAATGCTGATGGTTTAAAGGTGCTTGTACCGCATCATCGAGATGTGCTGCACCATGCCAAACCCTGTAAGCTTCATTCACAAACATATGATCCATTTGAACCGGGAACCAAACATCCAGCGTTTGATGCCAGACATTTTCATAAATATGCGTTCCTATCTGAAATGTTTTTGTTTGTTGATCATCATATTTTATTGAATATAATCCGGGTTCTTTAATAGATGAAAAGTCAAACTTTGCATAATTGTAGCGTAGGAATTCACCCCATTCAACAACATCGCCTGAGTGTTTTTCAACTCTGTCGCCATCTTCGGTAATTTGAAAAACTGACGCTGTTTTTAATGGTGTATCATTTTTATCTAATTCAATGATTGCAATCTTTTCCTGATCAGGATGATAGCCAACCTGAGAATGTGAAATTACAGGAGTTTTAATCCAGTTATCAATTGAATTGGGTTGGATAAACCACTCTAAAACTTTTCCTGTTTTATTTGCCGGAATTAAACTGCGAACCACAAACCAACCATTTTGAGCAACATTCCTGCCATCGAATAACATCAAATCATCTTCCGACATTAAAGCAACCATCCTTTCAGGATCGTCAGGCGCCATAACAAGTTTTTGACCCTTTACAATTGCGTACGGTTCCAAATATTCAGAATATTCATGATCATCGAAAGTAATGTGGTTGGCAAATTGCGGAATTTGTTTTTCTCTTGAAATAACTTTCATTTGATCGGAAGGATGTAATGGAAAAATACCTGGTTTCCCATCCATTAAAAAAGTTTTTTCAAAATAAGTCGCAGGTTCAAATTCCAGGTTCAGGCCAGCTCTTCCTTCCAATAATTCAGGCAATGGTTTATCCAGTTCAACACTAAGTAAAAAACCCTCATCTTTTGCTTTAACAATTAATTTTGCTTTAAAATCAAAATCAGGGTAACTTAAAATAACCGAGACTATATTATTTTCTTTATCAACTATCCGTTCAACAAAATCAGGTATCTGATCCCATTGTTCTGGTGTATTTTGCAACCTTATTGCCCCTCCGGTTGCAATCCGCCTTTCGTGCTGAATTATTTCAATACCGGCTGTCTTTTCATCGAAAAACATACCATTGTATTGATTATGAAAAACCAAAATATTCAACCCGGTTTTTTCAAAATATTCGAGCTGATTTATTGAAAGTTTTTCACCTTGTGCTCTTGTATTCAAGGAAAGAAAAGAAAAACATACAGCAAATATAATAATCAGGATTATTCCTGATATTACATTTTTTTTATAAACGAAAAAATATTTTTCCATGGTCAAGGTTAATTATAATTTTAAATTAAATCGTTAATCCCTTTAAAAGTAATAAATTTTTTAAGCTTGCGGTAAATATGCCTGACAATCATTTCATGACCAATTTTAAAACCTGTTAATTTAGGTACTAATACAAGCAAACATAAGGAGGAGTTTAGATTTTAGCCGTTTTTCAACCTTTTCTCCATAGCTTTTCAAGCCTTAAAAAAATTTCATGCCATAATACCTTTGATTTGACATATTTAATTTCAAAATTCTAATTTTAAGTCATGAAAACAATTATTACAATAAAAATGAAATTGCTGAAGAATTTGCTGTTAATTTGAGTACAATAAAATCACATGTAAACAATATTTATTCAAAGCTGGGAATAAGTTCAAGGAAGGAGATTTTAGATGTTGGATAAAAATGACTAATTCAGTATAAAAAAGGGAATCAAATGATTCCCTTTTTTATTAAACACCCTGATTCGCAATTATAGCAAATCCTTAATTTCTTTCGGTTTTAAGCAACATAAGAGCAAATGCCCTTTCCGCTAATTTTCCTTCTTCCTTTCTTGCTGATTCAGCTTTCATCTCGACACTTATTGATTTAAAAACCGAAACCAATAAAAAAACAAATGATATTATACCAAGGAATAAAAATGTGAATTCCTTCCCAGGAATTGCTTCGGTAAAAGCATCAATATTTATCGATTTAAAAATTGCAGAATGAACAGCAAGTTCATAGGCAACGATAAATGCTACTGAAATTAAAAAAACAATAATTGCAATATTTCTATTGCGCTTTACTTTTTTCTCTTTTTCACAACACATTTCACGCTGCTGGCTTACCTGATTAAATTTAATCAAGGCGTCGTGTTGAATTTTTGTCATCTTCAAAAAATTAAATTGATAACTAATTTATTTCCAAGAACGATTTTGCGTTAAAAACGGGTTTGTACTAATAATAATGACTTGTTGATTTATTCAATTTCCTATCCAAAAATTTTCTTTCCATGTAAACACGTGTTAAACAGAATCTCTCAAGTAGTAATAACCAAACGCATTTCAGCGATAAATAATAAAAATATTTTCAGAAAATATTATTGAAAACGGATTTAATATTTGTCCCAGATCAGGACAAAAAAGTTCACATTTTCCCAAAAATCAAGAATAAAAACTTAAGTAATTACAAATCCTCAATTAAAAAAATAAAGGAAGAAAGAACAACAACCTACCAACATAAATTACTACAAAAATATAGACAAGTTTATTGTTTAAATAAAATAACTAAGTATTGATATTAATTGAATGCATTCGGCAATAATAAAAATATTGCCAGTCTTAATAATATATTTCTTATTTTTAATCACATATTAACATAAATAAGGATTTTATTAATCTGTTTAATTATGAAAAAACTATACCTCTTGCTTGGAATATTATATTTGGTTTGTTCATGTACCAGCTCAAAAAAACTTAATACTAATAAATATTCTCTGGAAATTCATTTTGGAAATTCAGGTGGATTTACAAACAGTCAAACTGAATATGTTCTTAATAAAAATGGCAAGCTTAATATGATTGTTAATAACAATGAAACTGAAATTACTATTTTAGAAAAAAGCACGATAAGAAAAATTAAAAAATTATTAAAATCTCTGGATTTCGAAAATCTGATAATTGATGATCCAGGCAACATGACATATTTTATTAAGGTTAAAACAACCGACTTCGAAAATTCAGCTAAATGGAATGATAATACTAAAAATCAACAACTTAAGAATTTTTATAACCTACTTATGGAAACCGTAAGAAAGTTTAAATCATAAATATTACTATAACTTGGAACCTATGCAAAAATCAATATTACTAATACTATCTGTAATTCTGGCAATACATATTCCAGCTTTCGCACAAAACAATAAAATTAAGGTCAAATATGCTGCCGGTCAGACTAAAATTAATTTCAGCCCAATTAATATTAACGGAAGAGCCGGACTTAAATCGGCTAATACTTTTTATATAAATCCGGGGCTTCAGCCCCCAATAATAAAAAAAACAAAACTTCATTTTGATAAAATTATAAATACTAAAAACGGACCTGTTTATTTTGAAATAAAAAGAACCGGATTAAAGTCGGCTCCAATAGAAAATATTTCATCGGAAAAAACATTTAATTCCTTCATGGAATCAGTTAATTCTGTCATTAACACCAATAATCAGCATTCATTTGAAATTAAAGAAACACAAACCGATGAACTCGGAATGATCCATATCCGTTCTGTTCAGAAATATAAAGGAATTCCGGTTTATGGGTCTGAGTCGGGATTGCATATTAGTTCAGAAAAGATTCGATTTACAGGAAACGTCCATAATATCGATCAGGATATTGATACCAATCCAGCTTTTACAACTAAAAAAATAATTTCAATTGCCACAAGTGACCTGGAAAACGAAACTGTATTAACACAACTATCTTCAAAACAAAAAGAAATACTTAATTATGAATTTCCGGAATGCAATCTGATTATTTTTAAAAATGAACAGGGATCTTATAACCTGGCCTATGAAATTGAAATCCGTCCAAATTTTCTTGAAGTATGGAAATATTTTATCAATGCCAAAACCGGAAATATAATCCGCAAATTTAACAGTACTTTTACTGATGGCCCTGTAACAACTACAGCCCTAGATTTAAACGATATTTTGCAAAACATCAATACTTACCTTGAAAATGATCTTTACTATTTGGTAAATACTTCGGAAGATATGTTTAATGCAAGCACTGGCGAAGGAATGATTCAAACCTTTGACGCCAATTCTACATCAACAACAAACCTTGATTACTCATTTATAACTTCAACAGATAACCAATGGAACCATCCTGCTGCAATTTCAGCTCATTATAATGCTACTATTACATACCAATATTTTAGAAATACATTTAACCGTAATTCCATTAACGGGCAAGGAGGTTCTATTATTTCTCTGGTCAATGTTGCAAATAATGATGGCAGTTCAATGTCAAATGCTTTTTGGAATGGAAAAGCTGTTTTTTACGGAAATGGTGGAGACGACTCCAAGCCTTTAGCCGGAGCACTGGATGTATCGGCTCATGAATTAGGACATGGAGTTATATCATCAACTGCCAGACTTGAATATTATGAACAATCGGGAGCCATTAACGAAAGTTTTGCCGATATTTTTGGATCAATGGTCGACCGTGATGACTGGCTTATTGGCGAGGACATTACTCTAAATGGCCAGCCTATGCGTAGCATGCAAAATCCGGCAAATGGTAAAAACAGTATTCTTGACGGTTGGCAACCAAAACACATGTCGGAATTGGTAAATGGGGATGACCTTGATTATTTTGTAAATCGTGATAACGAAGGTGTTCATATTAACAGTGGAATTGGAAATTATGCATATTATTTATATGCCACTAATATTTCAAAAGACAAAGCAGAGCAGGTTTATTACCGGGCCTTAAAAGAATATTTGAATAAATTATCAAAATTTATTGACCTCCGGATTGCAGTCGTTCAATCGGCAAAAGATCTTTTTGGAGACAATTCACCTGAAGCTATAAAAGCATCGGAAGCTTTCGATGCCGTAGGGATTTATGAAGAAGAACAAATTGATTATACTCAGGATTACGAGGAAAATCCGGGACAAGAGTATTTGATCAGTTACGACACAAATGAAATGGATGAAAATACACTCTACCAGTCATCAGCCGAAGGAACTGATTTTGCTGCAATTACCACCACCGACATGAAAGGAAAAGTTAGCATTTCAGACGATGGTACAGTAGCAGTATTTGTTTCAAAAGACCACAAAATAAGAGCTATCGACCTAAATACATTTAACGAAGTAATTCTTTCTGATGACCCTTTCTGGGATAATGTTGCTATTTCGAAAGATGGTAAACGCCTGGCAGGTATTTCAACCGAAATCGATACAGCTATTTATGTTTATGATTTTATTTCCCAGCAATGGACTAAGTATATACTATATAATCCAACCACCAGCAACGATAACAGCAATTCAGGCGGGGTACTTTATGCCGATGTTATTGAATTCGACCAAACCGGTGAATATCTCATTTATGATGCTTATAATTATCTTAATTCAAATACATCAGAAGATATTTATTATTGGGATATTGGATTTATAAACATTTGGAACAACAAGGAAAATTCTTTTGGAAACGGTAAAATATCCAAACTCTATGAATCACTTCGGGAAAATGTAAGTATTGGAAATCCGGTATTCTCTAAAAACTCTCCTTATATAATTGCCTTTGATTTTTTTGATGAAAAAAACGATGAATTTGCCATTATTGGAGCTAATTTAATTGATGGCGAAATTGAAGATATTTATCTTAATTCCATTCTGGGTTATCCTTCTTTTTCAACAAATGATAATTACATTGCTTTTTCGGCATTAAATACCAGCGAAGAAGAAGTAGTGGCAAAAATTGGCCTTGCAGAAAACAAAATATCAGGAACCGGTTCTGCTTCAGCAATAATTAATAGTGCCAAATGGCCGGTTTTTTATGCCTCCGGGCAACGACTCTTAGGATTGAAACCAACTTCAAACTTTACAGCTGATATCAAGGCTGGGAATGCTCCATTGAAGATAATTTTTTTCGATCTTTCAATTAATAATCCTACATCATGGAAATGGTCATTCGAAAGGGGTAGCCCCAATATTTCCAACGAACAAAATCCTGAAATATCATATAATACACCCGGGCTTTACAATGTTACCTTAACAACACAAAATCCATATGGAAGTGATACAAAAAAGAAAACCAGCTATATTCTTATTTCAAAATCATCCGGAGTTAAAGAAGTAAATTTAAACTCTGTACAATTTTTTCCCAATCCTGTAAACGATATCCTGACTATTATTTCGGGTGAAAATTTTTCTGTTTCCCTTTATGACCTGAATAGAAAAGAGATTATTCATGAAAAAAACAGGACTTCACTGGATTTATCAGGATTAAATTCCGGTATTTATATTTTAGAAGTCATTTGTGAAAAACAAGTTATCAGAGAGAAAATTCTTAAACAGTAATTACACTTCAATTTGGTATAATTTTTTTACTGTAGAAAAAGGACTTTCAAAAAGCCGGACTTAGGTTTTCCCATTTTACATTCCACTTTCCGTTGTTAGGAAATCCAGGATTTTCTATTATACATCCTTCCCAACCGGCACACATCATAGCGACAGTAGTAAGTAATCCTCCATTTCCGGGAAGGTAAATCCGAAGCCTTTCATCCTGATAATTATGCCCGTTTTTCAAGTAGGTGTTTTTTTGAACATCTTTTAAGAGAAATTCAAGTGCTAATTCCGGTTCAACCAACCTGGCTGCCGACATAGCTGCCATTGGATAATCCCACCCCCAGGTTGAAGCCCAATCCCAATGCTCAGCAATAACATGCATCGTTTCCCGCATAATTTCAGGATCAATTTTATTCCATTCCGGTAATATTCCATAGGCTCCCAAAACCATCGGATGGTCCCTCATTTTTTCAGGATTGATATAAGAATCATCCGCACCCTGAATTCCTAAATAAACTCCCCTTGCTATATCAGGTGTAGCAAGATTTAAACGTATTTCTTCCCATTTATTATCAGATTCCAGGTTCAATCGTTCTTTCCACTTCTGAGCAGTTGAAAGTCCCCAATACCAATATGCCAATTCAAATGGAGGATTGTGTGTAGTTAATTTATTCCAATGTTCCTGAGCCGGGATTAGTGGCGGTACCAGATTGTAAACACCCATTGAATCTTTTACCGGATAATCTGCCATAAAATTAGCCGTGGAAAATATCAAGTCTTTGTAACGATTAAGAATTGTATCAGAAGAATTTTGTCGATAGAGCTGCTCGCCAAACCAGATAATATGAGGCTGCTGCCAAATCAAATATGAACCAACAGAAGAAGGGCTGTTCTCGCCTTCAGTTCCCACCATTTTAGGCCAGCGAACACCTTGATAACCCTGTTCTTTTGCAGTTTGTAAAGCAACATCAAAAATCGAATTATAAAAATCGAGTTGTTTTAACATATATTCAGGCCTTTGCCATTGTGCAAAATGAGCGATATGCCACCAATGCATTTCAAGATGGAATTTCCCGAACCAGCTATTATAGGTTAATCCGGTTTCAGCCGGTGGTAATGATCCGGAACTTTGAATTTTTGTAAGATATTGCGATAAAACCACCCGGCGTTCTAATTCTTTTGCACGCAAATCGGTACATTCTGAAAAATCAACTGCTCCACCATTTTGCCAGAATTTTTCCCATAATTCATGGCTATTGGTTTTTGTTTCCTCAAAAACAGGTAACTCTTTTTTCTGAATTTCCAGAGAAAATAAACAGCTAAACGAAATCGTATTTTCATTTTCGCCAGCCTTTAATATAAACCGATGCCTGGTGGTATTTTGAATCTTTCCATTTCCTTGCCAGTTAATTGCCACCTGATAACGATCATTATCCAGATTCCTATTAATTAAAACATTATTCCCTTCGCCATTTTCTAAAACTGATTGATGTTTTTCGGGTGAATTAAAATCGTATCCACCGTGGGTATGCTCAGCAATTCCATATGGGAATTCCCATTGAACAGCAAGCTGTCCGGTTTCTATTAAAGGTGATTCTATTTTTGCTGAAATTAAATCTATATCCTGATGGCAATAAACCTCAACTTTAACAGGTTGCTCGTCAAAAACAAACTCACTGAAAATTTTTCCTGTCCACATATCCAGGCTGTATTTTGCATCTTTGATATCAGAAATAATCGCACTTTCGCCATTTTCTTTTAATAAAACCAAGCCAATTATTCCCAAATGAAGACGATGCGGATTTTCGCGGAAATAATTGCTGGCTTCCCGAGCTCTTTGGCTATCACCCTTCTGATGGCGGTATGGAACCTGCCTGCCTTCAACCTCAAACATTTCCCAAGTTTCTTCAATTTTATAATTTTCTTTATTTGGATTTGTATGCCAGCCCCAATTCGACATGGTTCCAAGAGGAACTCCTGCTTCATAATCTTTATAAAAAGTTTGTAATCCAGTCAGGTCAGTTGTAAAAGCAAATTCCCCATTTCCTATCGATAAAGATGCTAATGAGTCATAACCATCAATCATTGGATTGTTTCTTGTAACAAGGTCGAAACGATCAATTTTATCAGCCGGTTTTTCCTGACACGAATAAAAAACAGATAATATTAAAAAAACGATATATATTTTATTACTCATAAATCTTTTATTGAAAGTGATTTAAAAATAACCGGTCCAATTAATCCGGATTTTAATGGCCCCCATTTTTTTGCTGTGAAAATTCCATTTTCATCAAGGTTTTCCCTTTTTCTTGCTGAAAAGTTAATATTATAGAATTTCTGATAGCGCTCCCCTCTTTTTTCCATTCCAATAACCCGGTTTGCCATTAAATTAGAAACCAAAATTTCCAATGTATTAAATTCTTTTAGTGATGAATCGGGAATTACAACCTGATAAACAGGACCGGTTAAAACTGCTAATTGCTCTCCGTTAACATATACCTTTGCTGATTCATAAACCTCTCCTAATTCCAGAAGATAAGTTTGACCTGGCACATTGGGTTTTTTAAATATTGTTTTATAGCTGGCAGTTCCTGAAAATTCTTCGATTCCTTCAATTTCACTCCACGATTTAAAATCTTTTATTTTAAATGGCGAAAATGATTCCGGGCCTCCTTTTAAAAAACTTATTTCCCATTCCCCATCAATTGATACAATTTCCCCTGATTCTTCCCAAACCGGAAATTCAGCGATATCAGCTCTGTTTTGATAGAATTGTAAAATTCGTGTTTCTCCTTTTTCAAGTTGTAAATAAACCTGTGATCCAACTTTTACCGATACCTTGATCTTTGCCTTTCCTGCTTTTTTATTCATCGGATCAAATAACACTGCTTCTTTTCCATTTGCATTTACATTAACCCAACCATCTATTTTATTCTCTGTCCAGTTGCATACAAAATAACATATTCCTTCTTCCCTTTTTTTTCGGATAAACTGCAGCCCTGAATCAACCATAAATTCACGTTTTATTCCAAGCTCTACAAAAAATTCTTCTAAGCCCTCTCCTGCCAATAATTCCCCATTTCCAATTCTGCATTTATTGTTTTCGAACTTTAGTGATTCCACCCAATTCTGATAAAACTTTTGACGGTTTTCAAGATCATATAATCCTGGAACATCCTGAGGTATTTTATTCTGAAATATTATTGAAGCTCCATTTTCCGCTAACTCTATTAATTTTTCAACAGTTTCAAGAGGCATGTATTTACATTCAGGAATCAATATGGTTTTATATGAAGCCTCCGAAGAAATTATCTTATCTCTGTTATTTTTCAAATTAGCAATTTGCCTGTCAGAAATAAAATCAAAAGTATATCCCTTTTTTAACAAAAACTCTCCGATTTCTTTTACTGGAGTTTCCCGGGCATTTTCTTCAAAATGGCGAATTGATTCCCTTCCTTCTTCCGACCAATAATCATAAATCGGAAAATAAACCAAAATATCATTTGCAGGTTTTGAATCTTGTAAAAACGATTGGCAATTAGCAACATAATTATTAACAGTTGAAAAATCATCCCAAAGCGAATTGGTTGGTGCCAGATGGGTAGATGCATAAAACATCCAGCCGGGCCATTGGGCGTCATCCGGAGAATATGGGGTGCCATGATAAACAATATGATTTACACCATTTACAAAATATCGGTCGACATTTTGTTTAAGGTCGGCAAGGTTAGAAATAAAATGTTCATCAAGCCAGGTTGCTGCTTCGCAGGATATTAACCTTTTACCGCTTACATTTCCTGCCGACGATGCAAATTTTATCCCAAGCGGATCAGTCCCTTCGGTCTCCGGGATTCCACTTGCAGCATATAAATCAAGTATATTGGCAGGCGAATCATGAGCCTGGTTCCGAATTAAGGCTTGATTGTTTTTTGCCCAATCAGCCCAGGTATTTGTAAATTTTTCCAATAATAAATCGGAAATAGTTTCACGGTAATCACTTCTTACACGGCTATTTTTCTGTTCTGTATCATCACCAAATAATGCCGGCAAATGATTACATAAATCATAACCTCTCTCTTTTTGAAATTCCTCTAAAAACAGCGGTGTCCAGTTTGATTCTCCCATGGCATCATCTACTTCATACGAATCATTAAAAAATGCCCTGATCCGCGAGACATCTATTTTTTTGGTAGCCTCATCAAACTGGTTTAAAAATTCCTTTATTGCTTCCTCTGAAAAGTGATCGATCACATTTCCCTCACCTCCCGGGCCTGCACGTTCAACTTGTTTACCATGCCAGCCCTGAAAAACTGCATACAATTGCCAATTACCTGGCGGAACTATCCAATCCAAACTTCCATTTAAATCAACCTTATTACTTAAATCCAGAACTTCTCCTTTTTTCTCATACGCCATTAAAACCTGAATAGGCAAATGCTTTTCAAACCTAATCTGGTCAAGTGCCAAATCTTTTAAATTGGTATTAATGTTTACAGGGTATTTTACTTCCGAAATATCCACTCTATGCCCGACTGCCCTGACCAATGGTTCCTGAATAAAAACAACCGGTTCACTAAGTTTTTCGCCTTCATTTAACTCATACTTCTTATACCAAACATTTTTACTGACCAGGTTTTCATTTATCCATGGACCTCCAAATGGCCATCCCGAAGCATTTGCCATATCGATCCCCAAATCAAGTCTTTCTGCCTCATTAAGGGTGAAATCCAACATTCCCATCCATTCCAGCGACAGATAATCTATAAATTTTTCTTCATTGCCTTTTACTCCATAAATAGCGGTTATTTCCATTCCACCAATTCCCGCACTTTTTAAATCTTCCATATTGCTTGTCAATCCCTCCTGGTCAACTGCGCTTCCCATCCACCACCAACGTACCCAGGGTTTTGTTTCCTGGTTAATTTCAGGCCATTCTATATTTTGAGATTTTTGGCAGGAATACAAAATTCCAATAATTAAAAAAAAGTGTAAAATTAATTTTCATTTAAATGCCATAGTATTTTTTCTGAAGCAGTTGGAATACAAAATACAAGATTTATTTGTTACCTAAAAACTTATAAAAATAAACCTTTCAATTAAATCAAAATTAAAAGAAGCGGAATTTATAAGCTGCGAAATTCAATTCAATTGCTATTTTTAGAAACTCTAATTCAGGTATATAATTATGAAAAAAATATTATTATTTCTGTCGGGAATATTTGTTTCGGTATATATATTTTCACAGGAAAATATCAATACAAAAATTCAAGAAACATTTCACTCTATTTCAAGCCATGAGCTATTGGATTATGCTACAGAGTTAAGTTCTGATAAATACAAAGGCCGGCTTTCCGGCTCACCTGAATATTTGGAAGCTGCACAATGGGTAGCCGACAAATTTGAAGAATGGAGTGTTAAGCCAGCAAACACCGGCAGTTATTTTCAGTATTTCAATAATGCTTATACTGAGGTTTTTTCAACCGGAAAAGTTATTTGGCATGGAAATATTGGTTCCGGAAATGATAAGGAATTAAAATTTCCTGAGGAATTTTTCCCTGGTTCCAACTCAGCATCCGGAGCAATCACCGGAGAATTAGTTTATGTTGGTTTTGGGATTTCGGCACCTGAACTTGGCTGGGATGATTATTCAGGTGTGAATATGAATGGAAAAATTGTAGTAATGGAAACCGGGCTTCCTTACTCAAAAAATGACACAGCTCTTGGCAAATGGACTCCATATGCTTATCATAGATATAAATTTAAAAATGCAAAAGAACACGGTGCCGCAGGATTAATTTATG
>JABMQB010000553.1 GCA_013203525.1 Mariniphaga sp. | reverse complement strand
GCGGGAGCCACAAAGGCTGGGCAGTAAGTGGAGTTTATGAAGAAAACCTTGAAACTGTTTTTGGCTGTGATAGCACAGTAACAACTTACTTAACTGTTTTAGAAAAAAATGAAACATTAGAAGAAGTAACAATCTGCGAAGGCGAAACCTATTTGGAATGGGCTGAACCAGGAACTTATGAACGTATTTTAGAATCCTCATCCGGTGCAGATAGTATTGTTACAACCATTTTAACTGTTAACCCGGTTTACAATATTTCAGAAGAAATTACAATAAAAGAAGGCGGGAGCCACAAAGGCTGGGCAGTAAGTGGGGAATATGAAGAAAACCTTGAAACTGTTTTTGGCTGCGACAGCACAGTAACAACTTACTTAACTGTATTAGAAAAAAATGAGGCAGTAGAAGAAGTAATAATTTGCGAAGGTGAAACTTATTTGGAATGGGCAGAAAGTGGAGTTTACGAACGAACCCTTGAAGCTTCTACTGGTGCAGATAGTATTGTTACAACCATTTTAACTGTTAACCCGGTTTATAATATTATCGAAGAAATTACTATTAACCACGCTGAGAGCTACAAAAACTGGGCAGTAAGTGGGATTTATGAAGAAACCCTTGAAACTGTTTTTGGCTGTGATAGTACGGTCACGACTTTTTTAACAATTAAGGAAAGGGCTGAGGCAATGGAATCAGTAGAATATGTAAGTATATGCGAAGGTGAAGATTATATGGGTTGGACAGAGGAAGGAGAATATCAACGAACATTAAATTCATCAACCGGAGGCGACAGTATTGTTGTTACTTTTTTAACTATAACCCCGGTATATTTTGTTTCTGAAAATATAACTATTATCGAAGGGGAAAGTTATAATGGTTGGGCAACCGAAGGGGAGTATACGAGGACAATTCAATCAAGCACAGGATGTGACAGTATTATAACAACCGTCCTTAATGTTATTCCTGACACAAAACTTTATGAAGAAAATATTACAATATGTAAAGGTGAAAGATACATGGGCTGGAGAAAAGAAGGAACCTATGAACGCGTTTTAACTTCGGTTTCAGGTGCCGATAGTATTGTAATTACGAATTTGACTGTAAATAAATCCTATAATATTACAGAGGTAATCAATATATTGGAAGGCGAAGATTATAATGGATGGACTGAACCGGGTTGGTATGAATCTTACTTTATTTCGGTTTCAGGTTGCGATAGTATTATAACAACAAAATTGAACGTATTACCTGGAAATAACAAAAAAGCAATAAGTGGGAATAATGATAATGGAAATTTTGTTAAAATTGATTTATACCCAAACCCGGCGGATACAAATGTAACTGTACGGTTTGCAGATCAACCAGAGGCTGGTACTACTATAGAGTTATTAAATATGATGGGAGAATTAATTTTCACAAAAGAAGTATATAATACTAACGAACGCCTCGATATCCATGACCAACCACCTGGGATGTATTTAGTAAAAACTAATTTTGGGGGAAAGTCGATGGTCGACCAACTTTTGATTCAATAAGAATATATATAAATCAAAAAAAAATCCTTCTAAATTTTAGAAGGATTTTGTGTTTGAATTAAGCTCTATTTAATTTGTTGATTGAATAGCCAGTTTAAAATTGAATTGTTTCGAAATGGAACAGTGTTGAAGTGTAATAGACAGAACTTGATCTGACAAATTATAATATCTAATCTAATAAAAAATACTCCTCATGATTTCTTTCAAGGTTGAGAGATTATAGGTGTAAAATTTTTCTTTGATTATATGCCAAATAAACTGATTATTGCCAATTAAATATCGTTTCCACAATCTTTTTGGTTCTTTGAGTAAACGATGAAGCCACTCTAGCCCACAATATATCATCCATTTAGGAGCCCGTTTAATAGTACCAGCATAAAAGTCAAAAACCGCTCCAACGCAACAAATATGACCAGCCTGCAACTGGTTAAAATGTTGATAAGCCCATTTTTCTTGCTTTGGGGCCGTCATGCCAATCATCAATACATCGGGTTGGAATGCATTGATGGACTCTAACATTGCTGTAGTATCTTCTGCTGTAAATTCCGATTTAAAAGGTGGGGAATAAAAATCTACCTTAATATTCGGATAATCAATCGATGCACGTTCTTTTATTTTATTTAATATCGTTTCAGTACTACCTAAAAAAAAGCATTTGCCTCCATTTCGCTGAAGACGTTCCATTTCATAATAAAACAAATCCATACCAGCAATCTTTCTAAGCTTTTGACCCGTTAACCACTTCATAGCCCATGTAATACTCACCCCATCAGGTAGCAACACATCGCTGTTTATTAAGGCTTCCAGATAAAGAGGATCCTTTTTAGCCAAGTTAAAACAATACGCATTAATTGTATTAATTAATGTTTTATTTGTTTTAATCTCCTTTAATGGTTGATTAAAGATATCGAATTGCTGCATTAGTTTTTATTGTTGAATAGCATGCAAATCCTATAAGAGATGCAATTTGCCTTATCTGTTTTTATGATTTCTATTTCTATAAATTGAATTATGCTTTTAATAGATAGTAAAATTACAAGGGGAGACAGGTTAAAATCCTTATACAATGCGGATTATAATTAGCACTCCTTTTCTTTGAACAACGATACTATCAGATCCAAGCAACCTGCTTAAACAACTGTTCTGGACTTCTTTATCACAGGTCGATTTGAATTTAATTTCTGCTTCTTCAAGGTCTTTTCGAATTTCAATATAATTGTAAACCTTACCATTATAAGTAATTACGCTATTGTTGGTAAAAAAAGGTTGAACTCTCGTTGACAGGTCAACTATTGATAGGCGCATTTGACCAAGAGCAACGTAATATTCCAACCATCGGATCCGCAATACTGTAAGGCTGAAATCAACTCACGAACCTGTTGTAATTTATTATGCTTATTTCTATCGCTATCAAAAATTCTAACATTAACGCATATTTAACTCAAACTTTGTATTGTAAAACATTCTGAATACCAAGTATGAAATTAAACTGAATTGAAAAAAGTTGATTAATCCGTGAATAATAATAATTGATGACGAAGAAAAATTTAGTGTTCCATATCTTGAATCAATTTCTGAATTGTAAGCCAATCGGGCAATCCCATTATGTTGCGGTCATCAATATAAATATCGGCATAAATTTTCCGGCTGAGTTTTGGATCAAATTTTTTTTCAGGATCGTTGCTATTAACCGCGAAAAATTCGAGGCTGTTTTTCTTACAAAATTTGATGGCAGCTTTTAATTCTTTTCCTGATCTGAAAGTCCAAAGGATTAATGTATGTCCATCATTTTGTAATGCTTTTAAAGTATCAAATGCATTTGGAATTTCTGTGCCTATTTTTGGAAATTCGTGTTCAACAATTGTTCCGTCAAAATCAACCGCTATAATCATAATTTAAATTTTTTATAATATGAATATTATAAACCTACCTGAACTTCTATTAATTCATTTTGAATGATATCAACATATTGAGTTATTAATTCTTTATTAATAATTATCTCATTATGTGTGCCTTCGAGTTCAACCATTTTCATATTTTTTGCAGCATGGTACCAAGGTTTATAACTAATTTCACCAGGATTTTTACTTGCCCTAATAAATAAAATTTTGTTCTTATAAACCGGCGGTTTGTAATTAAATGACAGGCGCTCGTATGAGTCTAAAATATAAAAATTTCTATATTCTACAGGAACGGGTTTGTCAGACATTAAGTAGGCATTGCATTTCATTCTTTTTGTTGCAATCTTAATTCTTCGTTTGATACCCCGTTTTAAAGCAAAAACTGGAATCTTTTCAGGAATTATACTATCTGAAATAACCAATAAGGGTACATCATAACCCATGCCAGTTAACTGATGAGCCATCTCATATGCAATTATTCCACCAAACGAGTGCCCGCCAAGTAAATATGGACCTTTTGGTTTATATTCTAAAAGTTGTTCAATATAAAAAGTTGCGAGATTTTGAATATTTTCATAACCTAGTTTTTCGCCTTCTGAACCTATATGTAGAAATCCAAGGTAGGGTTGTTCTTTATCCAATAATTTCGGCATAAAATTATTGCAGTTGTCGCCATGAACCATAATAAATGGCTCCCTGCTTCCTTCGGGCTTTACAGGTGCAAAATTTTTAATTATTGATTTGTTGGTATCTTCATCATGTCCGATTATATTTTTTTCAGAATTATCTTTTTTTAGGATAAGATCTTCAAGTGCAGATATTGTTGGATTT
>JABMQB010000552.1 GCA_013203525.1 Mariniphaga sp. | reverse complement strand
TTGCCCCGGCAAGCAGTGTTCACTTTGACCCGGAATCGGGTGCTCATTTTAAACCGGCATGAGGTGCTCAATTATACCGGATTGTCTAAACGAAACCTATACCGCAAATGCTATTCGGCGAATTTTGGTTTGAACATGAACTTTGTATTTTGTTTGCGGATACTAATCAGGGGAAATCAATCTTAGCCGTTCAGATAGGAAACAGCATAAGCAGAGGTGAACCAATTCCAGGTTTTAAAATGGAAGCACAAAAACAACCTGTTTTATACTTTGATTTTGAACTTTCTGCCAAACAATTTGAAGGTCGATATTCTACTAAAAATGAGGAGGGAAAACAGTTTGAAAACCATTACAAATGGGATAAAGGACTTATTCGAGTTGAAATAAATCCTCATACAGATGTTCCAGAAGGGATGAGTATTGAAAATTATCTAAATCAATCTTTAGAACAGTCAATTTCAGAAACAGGTTCAAAGGTGTTAATCATTGACAACCTTACTTATTTGAAAAGTGATACCGAAAAATCAAAAGACGCTGCCCCTCTCGTAAAGGGTTTACAATCCATTATTGATAAGTACGAATGCTCTATTTTGGTATTAGCGCACACACCCAAAAGGGATTTGTCTTAGCCTATTTCGCGGAATGACTTACAGGGAAGCAAAAGGCTAATTGATTTTTGTGATAGTGCCTTTACAATAGGTGAAAGCCATACTGATAAAAATGTAAAATACTTAAAACAAATCAAAGTCCGGGCAATGGAATTTAATTACGATAAAGAAAACGTTATTGTCTGCCAACTTCATAAACCTTATAATTTCTTGCAATTTGAATTTCTCAAATTTGGAACAGAGCGGGAACACTTAAAGGAATACACCGAGAATGATAAGAAACAACGTATTTCTGAAATATTAGAATTGAAACAACAAGGTTTATCAAATGTAAAAATTGCCAAAAAATTTGGAGTCTCTGAGGGCGCAATACGGAAATGGCTAAAGGCTGAAGAAAACAAAAACTAAATCGTACACCTCGTACCATTCGTATACCTGTACGAGCCGTACGAATGGTACGAATAGAGTTATTAGAAAGATGAATAATAAACACCGATACATATTAGAAAAAAGCAGTAAGAAGAACTATTGCCCGGATTGTGGTAAAAGACGATTTGTCCGTTATATCGACACCAATACTGGCGAATATTTACCTGGCCACTATGGACGTTGCGACCGTGAAAGCAATTGTTCGTACCATATTAATCCCTATACAGACGGGTATGCCAAATTGATCGAGGAACAAAAACAAGGCAAATATTCAGGGAGTGGGAAAACATCCAAGCCAGTATACCAGCCCAAACTAACTCCTAAACCTGAACCTGAATTTATTCCTATTGATATATTAAAACAAACACTGCAGGACTACGACAAAAACGTATTCCTTCAAAACTCGCTGAGTAGAGTTTTATTTCCTTTTGAAGTAAAAGATGTTGAAAAGGTCGTTTCCCTGTACTATTTGGGGACGATAAAAGTAGGTTACAGGGCCGGGGCAGTTACATTCCCTTTCATTGATAAAAATAGGAATATCCGTGCTATTCAGGTGAAGCAATTTGACCAAATGAACCATACAACCGGCACAGATTTTCTACATTCAATAATTGAGAAGCAACACACCCAAAGGGAAGAAGTTTTACCCGATTGGCTGGAAGCATACAATAAGAATGAATTAAAAGTATCATGCTTGTTTGGAGAACACCTTTTGAGTAAATACCCATTCAATCCTGTTGCATTGGTTGAAGCACCTAAGACAGCTATCTACGGCACTTTGTATTTTGGTTGTCCCGATAATTAAAAACCTTCTTTGGTTGGCTGTATATAATTTAAGTAGCTTAAATCTTAGTAAGTGTCAAGCATTACAAGACCGGGATGTTTATCTATTTCCTGATTTATCAAAAAATGGTAATGCTTATGGCCTATGGAGTAAAAAGGTTGAAGAGCTTGAAAAGCAGCTACCTGGCACAAAGTTTATTATTTCTGGATTACTTGAAAAGAACGCCACTGAAGAAGAACGACTTCTAGGTTATGACCTAGCAGATTATTTAATAAAACTGGATTGGCGAAATTTTAGAAACCAAACCATACAAGGACAACAAGCAGTTAAATCACAAGCAGAACCTAAAATCGTTTCAAAAAATGATAATAGCAAAGTATCTGTAAATACTTTTTCCTCAGGCCATGAATCAATGCCTCAGGCTGAAAATTGGGAGCAAAATATTAATGAGTTAGAAATATATTTTAATAGAATAAAGTTGCCAACTGAACCAGTACGGTTGAACCAATGTAGCATAATAATAGATGTCCCCAAGTTTATTAACAGCCACTTAACAGTAGTAAAAAAGAATAATGGAGAGCGAACCTATTTGCCTTATTTAAACAGGTTGCAGGATTTGAGTGAAGAATTAACGACAAAATATCAATTGATATGAAAGCATAGAAGAAAATTAGAGTGAAATAATGAAAGTAAATCGAAGTTTAACAACTTAAAGAAAATCAAATGAAAAAAACAATTATTAAAATTAAAGTACTGAAGGGCGCACCTGAACTTCAAGATAAGAAACTGAGCCTTGTCGAAATAGATGAAGGGCTATTCAAATGTATCGATTCCAAAATTGAAATTATTGATGCTTGGGGTAACTTAGAATTGCTTGAAGAATACAGCAAAGATTCATTGGACAATACCTTCTATGATATGCAAATATTTAGTACATCTTTCGGTGATGAAGAACTGAAGTTCATAGAAGAGATTAAATTTTTAGGGACGAAATCGATGTTAGAGGAAGGTTTAGAAAGAATTGGGATCAAGATAAATAAAATAAAAAATGTCGAACCAAACAAAAATGGTGAATTTCCTTTTTAAATAGCACGAAAATGTAATTTAATGTGCTAATAAATGTGCAAAGTATATAGCAAATAATTGTAAAATCATAGACAATTTTGCTGTCATATATAGAGCATTTTGATAGTTAACGATGTGAATGAGTATATAACGGTTTACTAACTCAATAATCAATTTACTATTTAACCTTTTGAATTTGGACTGTTAAACATTACTATCTGGTTTAAATACACATTTATCAGTCGTAAAAATCTAATTGTCAATTACCTAACTTTAATAAAAATAACTTTTATCAGAATTTTCATTTCAAATGAAAAAAATTATCATTTAATCATTTGGTTTATCATTATAGATTGCTATTATTATTCTATAATCTTGATAATGAGCCTACTAATAAAATGAGAAAGTTATCATTTGTACTGTTTTCCCGTCTGTGCTTGAGTTCAAAACTATTATATTGATTCTAAAACCCATATATGAAAGGTGTACATTTTTCTTTTGCTATGTTTTGGGAAATAGAAATAATTGGATATTCAAAAGA
>JABMQB010000551.1 GCA_013203525.1 Mariniphaga sp. | reverse complement strand
TTGACTCCTATTTCAAATCCTTCGTATGGATTCCCTTCCATAAATCCAGCAACCATTGATTTTTCAATTTCAGCCATCAATTCTTCGGTCGATCCAATGCAAATTTCCTCATCACCATCCTCTGTGCTCCAAATAGGAAGTGGAGTACCCCAAAAACGCGAACGGCTTAGGTTCCAATCTACCAGGTTTTCAAGCCAATTACCAAACCTCCCGGTTCCGGTTGATTGAGGTTTCCAATTAATTGTATTATTCAAATCAACCAATTTATCTTTTACAGCTGTAGTTTTAATAAACCATGAATCAAGTGGGTAATACAATACAGGTTTATCTGTTCTCCAGCAATGAGGATAACTGTGAGTGTGCTTTTCAACCTTAAATGCCTTGTTGTTGAGTTTTAACATTACGGCAATATCTACATCAATTGTATCTTCATTTTCAGTGAGGTTGACATCATATGCATTTTTTACATACCTGCCTGCATAAGGTTCATATTTTTCTACATCAACATTTTCGTTGACAAACTTTTCAGCCATGTTTTCAATTTTAAAAAAACGGCCTTTTTTATCAACTAATGGTTGATCTTTCCCATCTTTATCTTCAATCAAAAGCGGAACAATATTGTTTTGCCTTGCAACCCTGTCGTCATCGTCACCAAATGTGGGAGCCATATGTACGATTCCGGTTCCATCTTCAGTAGTAACAAAATCTCCGGTAATAACTTCAAATGCTCTACCCTTAGGCCTAACCCAACCAATCAGTTGTTCATACTGTACTCCTTTTAATTGTTTTCCTGAATATTCACCCACAACCTGATAAGGCACATTTTTATCGCCAGGTCGATATTCATCAAAGGGTAATTCTGCATTCTTTTTATTTAAATAGGTATCTAAAAGATCTTTGGCCAGAATCAAAGCAACAGGTAGCCCGGTATATGGATTATACGTTTTTACTTTTATATATTTAATAGAAGGTCCAACACATAATGCTGTGTTCGATGGCAAAGTCCAGGGTGTGGTTGTCCAGGCAAGGAAATATAGGTCAGTATCAATATCTTCATAAAGAAATTCTGATTTATCATTTCTGATCGCCTCAAACTGGGCAACAGCAGTTGTATCTTTTACATCGCGATAACAACCCGGTTGGTTTAATTCGTGTGAACTTAATCCGGTTCCGGCGGCAGGAGAATAAGGTTGGATTGTATATCCTTTATACATCAATCCCTTATTGTAAATCTGCTTTAATAACCACCAAACCGACTCAATATATCGGTTATCAAAAGTTATATACGGGTCATCCATATTAACCCAGTATCCCATAATACGGGTTAATTCCTCCCATTCACGGGTATATTTCATTACCTCAGTACGGCAAGCCTTGTTATATTCCTCAATCGAAATTTTATCTCCAATATCTTCTTTTGTAATATTTAAAGATTTTTCAACACTTAGCTCAACTGGTAATCCGTGTGTATCCCAACCAGCCTTTCGGTGTACGCGAAAACCCTTCATGGTTTTATATCGGCAGAAAATATCCTTAATTGCACGAGCCATAACATGATGAATTCCAGGCATACCATTTGCCGAAGGAGGACCTTCATAAAATACAAATGTTTCATTCCCTTCACGTGTAGTAATACTTTTGTGAAAAGTATCATCTTCTTCCCAACGTTTTAATACCTCTTTATTTATTTGAGAGAGATTTAATTGTTTGTATTCCTGAAACTTATTACTCATTCTATAACAATTGAATAGCTGATTTTAAAAAACGTACAAATATAGGAATTTTTTTAAGGAAGATATCTTCAATATATGTTGATTAACCGTAGAAAATAAGCACTGAAAGGATGAATTGAATTGCTATATTCAAAGCTACTTCACATCCATCTATATTAATTCTCTACGCTAAATTTATAAACACAAATTGAATAATATTCGTTGCCTGGTTCAAGAATTGTTGACGGAAAATTATCTTTATTTGGGCTATCAGGGTAATGCTGGGTTTCAAGACAAAAAGCATCCCTGAAATTATAAGGATTACCTGATTTCCCAATTTCATTACCGTTAAGGAAATTACCGCCATAAAATTGTATTCCGGGTTCGTTTGTAAAAACTTCCATAATCCTGCCTGATACTGGTTCAACAACCTTTGCAGCAATATTTAATCCATTATTAGCCTTGTTAATTACAAAATTATGATCGTATCCATTACCTAATTTTAGCTGCTCAAAATCTTCGTCCACCCTGCCTCCAATTAACTTCAGTTCCATAAAGTCCATCGGAGTACCAATCACTGGTGCCAAATTGCCAAGTGGTATTAATCCGGAATCAACGGGAGTATAAAACTCAGCTTTGATTTGCAAAAGATGATCATTTATTGTTCCTGTACCTTCTCCTTTCAAATTAAAAAATGAATGAGAAGTTAAGTTTACCGGAGTTGGTTTATCTGTTGTTGCCCAATATTCAATCTTAAATTCATTGGTATTGGTTAATTGGTATTGAACTTTAACCTTTAAATTTCCCGGATATCCTTCTTCCATATCTGGAGATAAATACGTAAGAATAAGGGTCTGGCCATTTGGTTGTTCAGCATCCCAAACAACCGCATTAAAGCCCTTTACACCACCATGAAGATTGTTCTCTCCATCATTTGCTTCCAATCTATAAGTTACATCGTTAAGCTGAAACATTGCTTTTCCTATTCTGTTTCCATACCTGCCAATTAAAGCTCCAAAATAAATTTCGCCAGAATTGATATATTCTTCTAAAGTATTATAACCCAACACAATATCACCTAATTCATTATTTTTATCAGGAATCCATAGACTTACTATTTTCCCTCCAAAATTTGTAATCTGAGATACCAGCCCATTTGAATTTTTCAGAGTGTAAATCCCAACTTTTTTTCCATCAATCTCAGTGTTAAAATTTTCATTCGGAATAAGGTGTATTTGATTTTTATCCAGCGAACATGACACTACTGTAAAAATGAAAAATAGAACTACCCAGGTTTTCATATAATATGATTTAATATTTATAAATGAATTCTTAGATTAAACTGAACAATTTACACATAAATTACTTTGTGGCATTAGCAATAAACGCCCCATTGGAATTGGTTTTTTGCACCGTATGCAAGTTCCAAAATCGCTTTCTTCAATTTGAGAGAACATATACTTTAAGTCTGATAATTTTTTCTCCGCTTTTTTTAAAGCAGCTTCCGAAATACTTCTATTATTAATTGCATCCATCCTTGAAATTCGCCCTATTGAATTTTCCGGTGCAATTGGTTTTGACAACTCACGATATTCTAAAATATGTTTTTCTGTTTTAACAATTTCAGATTTAATCTTATCTTTTAATTCATCTCTTTTAGTGTCTTCCATTTACTACTATTTAAAGAAGTAAAATTCGAAAATAATAAAATGATTTATATATATTTTATTTGAATAGGGGTAATATTATTAAAACTTGTCATTTATCTATTGAATTGATTTACAAAAAAAAGGCAGCTTAAACAAGCTGCCTCAAAGCCATGAAAACAATTAAACAATGTTCAGAAAACAGAAAACTAGAAACAATTAAATGGTTAAAATATCTTTTTCTTTAGTTTCCACTAAGATATTAATTTTTTTTACAAAATCATCGGTTAATTCCTGAACTTTTGCCTCTGCATCTTTTTCAAGGTCTTCCGATAATCCTTCTTTTTGCAGTTTTCTCAAACTGTCATTGGCATCTTTCCTTGCAGTTCGTAGGCTTATTCTTCCTGCCTCTCCTTCTTTATATACCTGTTTTACAAGGTCTTTTCGCCTCTCTTCTGTTAATACCGGAATATTAATCCGAATTACTTCTCCATTATTTTCAGGATTAAATCCCAGATTCGCAATTAATATTGCCTTTTCAATATCCGGAATTATTTTTTTCTCCCAAGGTTGAATTGCAATAGTTCTTGCATCAGGTGTACTAACATTTGAAACCTGATTTAGAGGTGTCATACTACCATAATATTCAACCAGAACGCCATCTAACATAGTCGGTGAAGCTATTCCCGCTCGTATATGAACCAATTCTTTTTCTAAATGTGCAATAGCAGAGTTCATCTGCTCTTCACAATGTTCAAGTACAAAATCAGCTTCTTCCTGCATACATCATTAATACTTACTAACATTAGATAGTTAGCAAATATAGGAATTTTTCAAATACATGAAAAAAAATTACACCCAAATATTTCTTCTGAATGCAAAAAAGTGTTATCATGACACAAATGAACCTAAGTTTTCACCTTCAACAATTTTCTTAAGGTTTCCAAATGTATCCATATTGAATACCAGTACTGACATTTTATTTTCCATGCATAAAGTAGTTGCGGTCAGATCCATAATTTTCAAATTCTGCTTATACAATTCCTCAAATGATATCTTCTCAATTTTCCGGGCATTTAGGAATTCCTCAGGATCAGCAGTGTAAATACCGTCAACACGTGTACCCTTCATCATAATGTCGGCTTCAATTTCAATTGCACGTAATGCACTGGCGGTATCAGTTGTAAAATATGGATTTCCTGTTCCTCCTGAAATAATTACTACCTCATTTTTTTCAAGTGCTTTAATTGCTTTTTCTTTTGAATAATATGCACCAATAGGTTCCATCCGGATTGCAGTTAAAACATGAGTTTTTATGCCTGTTTCTTTTAATGCAGAATTTAAAGCTAGACTGTTGATAACAGTAGCCAACATTCCCATTTGGTCACCTTTTACACGATCAAAACCTTTTGCAGTACCGCTCAATCCCCTAAAAATATTTCCGCCACCAATTACAATTCCAACCTGAACTCCTAATTCAACAACCGACTTTATTTGCCTTGCGTAGTCAATTAGTCTATTTTGGTCAATACCATATTGTTGATCGCCCATTAGAGATTCGCCACTAAGCTTAAGCAGTATTCGCTTATATTTTACCATAATATTATGAATTAAAAATCTATGTAGAATTTACGAAGTTAAATAATTAGACGTATTCTTTAATAAGAGAATTTCAAAAAAAAAGCTGCCCTGCAAATTAAGCGGACAGCTTTTTAAATATTTTTTTGAATTATTATACGTTCAAAGTAAAACGGTCAAATTCAACAACAGTAAGCTCTTTATCTTTCTGTGCAAGGAATTCTTTAATAGAAATTTTTCCATCCTTAACATAAATCTGGTTTAATAAAGTTGATTCTTTAAACCACTTATTTAATGAACCCTGAGCAATTT
>JABMQB010000550.1 GCA_013203525.1 Mariniphaga sp. | reverse complement strand
GCTTTCAGCAATTAAATTATATAAAAGCAACTCCTTTCAATTTTCAACTCTAAACATTTACACCCTTCAACCATAAACATTTCAATATTTATTTTTGGGTTGAAGAGTTGAATTCCCCCTTTGAAGGGGGCTAGGGGGATGTGATGGGAAATAACAACTATTATTATAATAAGAGCCTAAAAGAATATGCAAGAAAACTTCGGAATAACTCTACTTTCGCAGAAGTAGTATTATGGGATAAACTATTAAAAAATAAAAGATTAAAAGGATATTAATTTTTACGACAGAGGCCAATTGATATTTATATTGTTGATTTTTTTTGTAAGGATTTAAAATTAATAATTAAGTTGGATGGATATTAACATAAATTTAAAAAGAAAAAAGACAAGAACTGGAATTTTCCATTGTTCATTTTGACAATGAAGAAGTTTTAAATGATTTACTGAGTATTCAGAGAACATTGGAAGGATATATAAATAAATTTGAGGATAAATTATCTACACCCCTATAATCCCCTTTAGGGGATAATTACTTTCAGGATTTCTCGTAAATGATTAAGTTAGTTTAAATGAAATGAATTTTTATTTTTTTTGTGAAAATAAAAATTCACATTACATTTGTATTGTTATCAAATTATCCTTTCAAAGGCTGTTTGATTATACAGAAGAGTTGAGAGATCGGGCTCAGCGAAACTCTGGCAACCTCTTGTTTGTCAATAGTAAAACAGGAAAGGTGCCAATACCCGGCCGGAAACGGAATTATAATAAAACACAAGAATTATGAAAAAACCATTTATTATCCGCAGGAATTTATTCATTTTAAGCTTTATGCACTTTTCTAATATGTGCATGCCCAGGCGCTTTTAAGCGCATTCATTCAATATTTTCATTTTTACTTTACTCATTCCAACATTAAATTATCGAATATGGGGCAAATAAAAACATATCAGGAAATCAATATAAAATTAAAAAAAGGTGAAGCGGTGATATTAACTGCTGAGGAAGTTTCGGAATTAGCCAAAACTGCTTCACCTGAAGAGATTGTAGAAAAAGTGGATGTGGTTACAACTGCCACTTTTGGTGCTATGTGTTCATCTGGGGCAATTATTAATTTTGGCCATGCCAATCCACCTATTCGAATGGAGAAAATCAGGTTAAATGGAGTTCCATGTTACGAAGGTTTAGCAGCTGTCGATTCATATATTGGGGCAACGGCTTTCGATCCCGACAATCCTGAATATGGTGGTGCACATGTTATCCAGGATTTGCTTGAAGGGAAAGATATTGTTCTGGAAGCCTGGGCAAAGGGGACTGATTGTTATCCTCGAAAACATATCAAAACAAGTATAAATATTAACACGGTAAACGAGGTAATTTTGTTTAATCCACGGAATGCATATCAGAATTATAATGTGGCAGTAAATTCAACTGGAAAAATGATTCATACATATATGGGTACTTTATTGCCAAACCTTAGGAATGCGACATATTCTACTTCAGGAGAGTTAAGCCCATTGCTTAATGATCCGGAGTTCAGGACAATTGGTATTGGAACCCGTATCTTTTTGGGAGGGACACAGGGATTTGTGGTTTGGCCTGGTACGCAGTTTAATACGTCGAAACCTAAAAATGAAAATGGAATTCCAGTAAGTAATGCGGCAACTGTGGCTGTAATCGGAAACCTAAAAGAGATGAATTCGGAATATATACAAGCTGCTTATTTTGAAAAATACGGTGTAAGCCTGTTTGTGGGAATTGGTGTTCCGATACCAATTTTGGATGCAGATATTGCAAAACGTGTTTCTATAAATAATAGTCAGATCGAAACCTCTGTACTTGATTATGGAACTGTGGGAACTCCAAAATTTGGGCAGGTAACTTATGAAGAACTTCGATCAGGCGCTATTAAAATTAAAGGAAAAAAAATTCGTACAGCACCTGTATCAAGTTTGCCAAAAGCTCGTAAAATAGCTAATGAACTGAAACAATCTCTTTTGAATGGAGAATTTGAAATATCTCAACCAGTACAAATGTTTCCTAAAAACACATCATTAAACAGCTTGGAAGAAAAGGAGGTTCGTAATGATTAAAAAGCGTTATATATTGAATTTTCCCCCGCAAAGTGGTGATAAACCACTTAGTTATCATTTAGTTAAAGATTATGATATCCGAATAAATATTTTAAAAGCCGAAGTGTTTCCAGGGAAAAGAGGAAGCCTGTTGTTGGAATTACATGGTAAAAAGGAGAATATTGAAAAGGGGGTAGAATATCTGATTGCACACCATATTACATGTGAACCTTTGGATAAACGAATTCGCTTTCAGGAAGAAAAATGTATTGATTGTGGAAATTGTACTGCAGTTTGTTTTGCCGGTGCTTTAACAATGGATCCCAAAACACGGGAATTAAATTTTGATAAAAATAAATGTGTGGTTTGCGAATTGTGTATCACAGCTTGTCCGTTAAAATTGTTTGAAATAGATTTCAGGTAAGATGTATGAACCCCGGTTATATCGTCAGCAGTTTAATAAGGATCGATTTTATTCATTTGTCACAATACATCGAGAAACTGATTTATGGATAGGAATTGACAATGCATCGTATGTTCCGGAAATGGAAGACAGGGCATATAAAAAGGTGGTTGAGTTGCGAAAGAAATTGGATAAATTTATTATTGAATTTCCGGAATTTGAAAAGTCAATAAACCCAGTATTACCGGGAAAAGAAACAATTCCTGAAGCCAGGGAAATGGCATATATGGCAACAAAAACTGGAATTGGCCCAATGGCAACAGTTGCTGGTTTATTTGCTCAAGAAGTTGGGAAAGATATTTTAAAAAATTTTCAGGTTAAAGAATTGATTATTGAAAATGGAGGTGATATATTTTTTCAATTAAAGGAAGATCTGGTATTATCAGTTTATGCTGGAAAATCTGCTTTATCCGAAAAAATTGGAATACAAATTTCAGCATTGGAAACACCTTTGGGAGTTTGTACATCAGCCGGAACAGTTGGCCCTTCCTTAAGTTTTGGGAAAGCCGATGCTGTAATGGTTGCCTGCAAAAATATTATACTGGCCGATGCACTTGCAACAGCATTTGGAAATAAAATGAAATCAGCCAGCAATATTGATGCTGTGTTAAAATTATCAGAAGAATATCCTGAAATCCTTTCACTTGTAATTATTTGTGAAGGGAAAGTTGGAATTCGTAGTAACTTTGAGGTTAAAGTTTTAAAGTAATTTAATTTTCATTAATAGAATATTACCATAATTCCCTCTTTAAAAGAGGTTAGGGGAATGTAAAAACATTTTGGCAATTAATTGGTTTGAAATAAAAGCAATTTGAATTTTAAAACATGACACAAAAATATATATATAAAGAACTTGAAAAACGTGTGCTGGTAATGGATGGTGCAACCGGTTCACTGATTCAGGAATTTAAACTTACCGAGGAAGATTATAGGGGTGAACGTTTAAAGGATTTTACGTTCGATCAAAAAGGAAATAACGATATTTTATCGATTACAAAACCTGAAGTAGTTGAGGAAGTTCACCGTCGTTATCTTGAAGCTGGTGCCGATATAATTCTTACAAATACTTTTAATGCTACCGGAATATCACAAGGCGATTACAATACAGGTGAGTTTATTTATGAAATGAATAAAGCTGCTGCAACAATTGCAAGTCGGTTGGCAAAAGAATTCACCATAAAAACTCCTGATAAACCACGTTTTGTAGCAGGCTCTTTAGGACCAACCAATAAAACTCTTTCCTTATCACCCGATGTAAATGATCCTGGTTATCGTGCCGTTACTTTTGACGAGGTAAAAGAAACATATCTTGAGCAGGTTGAAGGATTACTGGATGGGGGAATCGACCTTTTGCTTATAGAAACAATATTTGATACGCTGAATGGGAAAGCAGCTATTCTGGCTGTTGAAGAAGCCCTGGAGAAACGTGGAATCAAATTGCCCTTAATGGTATCGGGCACGATTACGGATGCCAGCGGACGTACTTTATCAGGGCAAACTCTGGAAGCATTTCTTAATTCTGTTTCTCATATTGATTTGTTAAGTATTGGCTTAAACTGTTCATTGGGAGCTTCAGAATTACGCCCATATATGAAGGAACTTGCGAACAAGGCACCTTTTTATATTAGTTCACACCCCAATGCAGGATTACCCAACCAGTTTGGGGGTTACGACGAAACTCCGGAAATTATGGGTGCTTATTTAAAAGATTATCTTGATAATCAGTTTGTAAATATTATCGGAGGTTGCTGCGGCACTACACCCGATCATATTCATGAATTTGTAAAATTGGCTGAAAAGGCAACTCCTCATCTAAAAAAGAAACAGGATCAACTTACCCGGTTGAGTGGTTTGGAACCGGTTACCATTACTGCTGAATCAAATTTTATGAATATTGGGGAGCGTTGTAATGTAGCAGGCTCCAGAATATTTGCACGTTTAATCAGGGAAGAAAAATATGAGGAAGCATTGGCAATAGCTCGCGCTCAGGTTGACGATGGGGCGCAGGTAATTGATGTGAACATGGATGATGCTATGCTCGATGCTAAAAAGGAGATGGTACGGTTCATGAATCTTTTAATGGCTGAACCCGATATTGCCAGGGTGCCGGTTATGATCGATTCTTCAAAATGGGAAGTTATTGAGGAAGGTTTAAAATGTTTGCAGGGAAAAGCAATTGTTAATTCTATAAGTATGAAAGAAGGCGAAGAGGTTTTTCTTCGTCAGGCAAAACATATAAAACGGTTTGGTGCTGCAGTAGTTGTTATGGCATTTGATGAAAAGGGGCAGGCCGATAGTTTGGAGCGGCGGATTGAAATTTCAAAAAGAGCATATAATCTTTTAACTAAAAAAATTGATTTTCCGCCACAGGATATAATTTTTGATACGAACGTATTGACTATAGGTACAGGGATTGAAGAACACAACAACTATGCGGTCGATTTTATTAATTCGGTAAAATGGATTAAAGAGAATCTTCCTTATGCTAAAACGAGTGGTGGAATAAGCAACGTATCGTTTTCATTCAGAGGGAATGATGTTGTTCGTGAAGCAATGCATTCTGTTTTTCTTTACCATGCTATTGCTGCCGGACTTGACATGGGAATTGTGAATCCGGGTATGTTGCAGATTTATGATGAAATTCCTAAAGATCTCCTTGAAAAAATTGAGGATCTGGTATTAAATCGTAGTGCTGATTCAACAGAACAATTACTTGATTTTGCCCAGGATTTAAAATCGGAAGGGAAAAAGGAAGTTAAAAAAGATGAGTGGCGAGAACTCCCTTTGGAAAAAAGAATTAGCCATTCACTTATAAAAGGGTTTCCCGATTTTGTGGATGAAGATATGGCTGAGGCAGTAAAAATTTATGAACCTGCTCTAAATGTAATAGAAGGTCCTTTGATGGATGGGATGAATATTGTTGGCGAATTGTTTGGAGCGGGTAAAATGTTTCTTCCTCAGGTAATTAAATCAGCCAGGGTAATGAAAAAGGCTGTTGCTTTCTTGTTGCCTTATATTGAAGCTGACAAGAAAAAGAATAATACAGTTGATCAGCGTAAAAAAGTACTTTTGGCAACCGTAAAAGGTGATGTTCATGATATCGGCAAGAATATAGTCGGTGTGGTTCTGGGATGCAATAATTACGACATTATTGACCTTGGAGTAATGGTACCAACCGATAAAATTCTGGATACTGCTGTTAAAGAAAATGTTGATATAATCGGACTAAGCGGCTTGATAACCCCATCGTTGGAAATTATGGTGGATGTTGCCAAAGAAATGAAACGAAGAGAGTTGAATTTTCCACTACTTATTGGTGGTGCAACTACATCAAAAATACATACTGCTGTTAAAGTTGATCCGGAATATAGCCAACCTGTTGTACATGTAAAAGATGCATCATTGGCAGTAAATGTTGTTTCTAACTTGATTTCAAGGAAACCTGGTTTTAGTGAAGACATCAAAAATGAATATGCCGAAATAAGGGAATTTCAGGGAAAAAGGAAACCAAAGGAATACCTTAGATTGGAACAGGCGCGGAATAATAAATATCAGATTGACTGGCAAAATACTCCAATTTACAAACCGAATTTTACAGGAGTAAAAAAACTGATTGATTTCCCGTTGGAAGAACTTCGTAAATATATTGATTGGACTTTCTTTTTTATAACCTGGGATATGAAGGGAACTTACCCTGAAATTTTCAATGATCCGAAACAAGGTGAGGAAGCAAAAAAGTTGTATGCCGAGGCCAATAAAATGTTGGATGAAATAATCGAAAACAAAATGCTTCAGGCCAATGGTGTTTTTGGAATTTGGCCAGCAAATGCCGATGGCGATGATATTATTTTATTTGAAGATGAAACCAAAGCGAAAGAAGCAGGACGCTTTTATCATTTACGCCAGCAGGAAAAGAAAAAAGAGGGAATAGCAAATTTCTGTCTTTCTGATTTTGTGGCTCCTGTTGAATCGGGATTAACAGATTATTGTGGAGGATTTGCTACAACAGCCGGAATAGGAATCGAAAAATGGAAGGAACAATTTCACTCAGAACATAATGATTATAAAGTTATAATGCTGGAAGCATTAGCCGACAGGTTAAGTGAAGCTTTTGCCGAGTTGCTCCACGAAAAAGTAAGAAAAGAATACTGGGGATATGCCCCAAATGAAAGTTTTTTAAAAGAAGAACTCCTAAAAGTGAAATATCAGGGTATTCGTCCAGCAATAGGTTACCCGGCTTGTCCTGAACATGCAGAAAAAGAAAACCTGTTTAATATGTTAAAGGCTGAAGAAATTGGTATTTCATTGACCGAACACTTTGCAATGTATCCCAATGCATCGGTTAGTGGTGAATATTTTGTTCATCCCGAATCGCGCTACTTTGGCCTTGAAAAAGTATCGAAAGACCAGGTAGTGGATTATGCCAAACGAAAAGGAGTGAGTGTTGAATTTATTGAGAAATTTCTTCCAACAAACCTAAATTATAAATAGGGATTTATAAATCAATTCTAAATAAAATATTGAAAATTGTATTTTTGCAGTGATTTTTATTGAAAGTGAAAACGAATGAAGGTTATCGACATTATAAATAATTCAAATAAAACAGTTTTTTCATTTGAATTGCTTCCTCCTTTGAAAGGCAATGATGCAGGAAAGATTTATCGGACTATTGAAGGACTGCTGGATTATAATCCTCAATATATTAATTTAACCACACATCGCGATGAAGTTGAATTTAAAGAATTGCCTGATGGATCAATAGTAAAACGGACTGTCAGAAAGCGGCCTGGAACTGTAGCAATTGCGGCATCTATTCAACACAAATTCGGGATACCTGTTGTGCCTCATATTTTATGTGGTGGATTTACAAAAAGTGAAACAGAACATGTTCTTATTGATTTGAATTTTTTGGGAATTAAAAATGTATTGGCACTTCGGGGTGATGGAATTAAAAACCAACATGTATTTAAGCCTGAAGTTAATGGGCACTTAAATGCCATTGAATTGGTAACCCAAATAGCCGATCTTAATAAGGGTAAGTATTTAGAAAAAGATTTAAAGAATAATACTCCGCTCGATTTTTCTATTGGTGTTGCCGGTTACCCCGAAAAACATTTTGAAGCACCTAATTTGGATCTTGATCTTTTGTATTTAAAGCAGAAGGTTGATGCAGGAGCTGATTATATTGTTACCCAAATGTTTTTTAATAATCAGGTATATTACGATTTTGTAGATAAATGCAGGGAAATTGGAATCACAGTTCCGATTATTCCTGGCATTAAACCTATTAATTTAAAAAATCAATTAACGGTTCTCCCAAAAATATTTAGTATTGATCTTCCTCAGGAGTTGGCAAATGAACTTGCAAAATGTAAAGATAATCAGGATGCCCGAAAAATAGGAACAGAATGGGCAATTCATCAGGCTAAAGATTTGGTGGCAAATAGTGCTCCGTCACTTCATATATATACATATGGGATTTCTGATAATGTAAAGGAAATTGTAAAAGCGGTTTTTTAATCAAGTAATTTTTTTAAAAAAATCCTCTGGTCTTAAGCCAGAGGACTTACAAAACACAAATATAAGAAAAGAGCTATCCGCTTTATTTTAAAATATTTTACCGAATCGCAATTAAAATCTAATTACAATAATTCCAAATAGAATGGTTATAATTGCTTCAACCAAAACACAGCCAATAAACAGTAGAATTTTTGAAATTCCTTTTAGGTTTTTAAACCAACCTTTGTAAATTTTCTGCCATAATAAAAAGTGTAATCCAAGGATAATTGCAATTACTATTACAAACTTTAAAATGTTAATCATTTTAATTTTAAGTTTTTAGGGAAATCAATAATTGTTATTGGCGCTGTATTTAATAATGATACCCTCACATCAAGAAAGGGTATCATTTTATAGGTTTATGAATTATTTAACAGATCTTTAATTCCACCAATCGAGCTTAAAATACCGCTGGCTTCATAAGGCAGGTAAACGGTTTTATTATTTTCTCCACTTACCATTTCTTTAAAAGTTTCGAGGTATTTCATGGCAACAAGATAATTAATCGGGTCACCATTTTTTGCAATGGCTTCGGTTACTTTTTCGATAGCGGAAGCTTCACCTTCGGCTCGCCTGATCCGGGCTTGTGCATCACCTTCAGCAATTAATATTTGCGCCTGTTTTTCACCCTCGGCCTGGTTAATCTGCGATTCTTTATATCCTTCAGCTTCCAGAATCTGAGCACGTTTTAATCCTTCAGCTTCGAGGATTTTGGCACGCCGGTCACGTTCGGCACGCATTTGTTTTTCCATTGCATCGCGGATATCACGCGGTGGATTTATATCCTGTAATTCTACCCGGTTAACTTTTACCCCCCATTTGTTGGTCGCATCGTCGAGTATAACACGTAGTTTACCATTAATAGTATCGCGCGATGTTAATGTTTCGTCAAGGTCTAGTTCACCAATTACATTTCTTAGTGTAGTTTGTGTAAGTTTTTCAATAGCATCGGGTAGGTTTTCAATTTCATAAACCGCTTTTATTGAGTCCATAATCTGGAAATAAAGCAATGCATTAATTTCAGTCCCAACATTATCTCTTGTGATCACATTTTGTTTTGGGAAATCATAAACTGTTTCACGCAGGTCAATACGATCCCGTGTTTTAAACATAACGATTTTCCTTCCATCAAAATCTTCACGGACATACCTCCAGGTAATTTTTCGGGGTACATCAATTATCGGGATAATGATATTTATCCCGGATGAGAGAGTACGGTGGTATTTACCCAGCCGTTCAATCAGAATAGTTTGCGATTGTTGGACAATACGAATACCGGCAGCTGCAAAAACAATTACAAAAATGGCCAGCAAAATTAAAATTACGGTTGTTGCATTCATGGTTTTAAATTTATTTATGAAGGTTTTACAATTAAAATTATACTTTCGATACGAACTACTTCTACGGCAGTTCCATTTAATATTTTTTCGTTATTATCAGATCGGGCTTGCCAGTCGTCACCATCAAGCAATACTCGTCCCTGATTTTCTAAATTATCGATTGATTCAATGACTTTTGCTTTTTTTCCGACCATTGCATCAACATTAGTCGGAACATTATGTGACCTGCTGTAGGCAAACTTTCTAATGGCTGGCCTAATTAGGAAAAAACTCATCATGGTTCCTGCCGAAAATAGGACGATTTGCCATTCTAATGATAGGTTTAGCCCGGCGGCAAGCGAACCTACAAGGGCTCCTATGCCAAAATTAAATAAGATAAACGAAGGGATAAAAATTTCCATGATTAAACAAATAAAGGCGATTATTAACCAAATGTGCCAAAGTTCAAATTCCATAACAATTGTTTTTAAAAGAATTGATAACCAAAATTATAGAGTCTGTTTAACCTATGAAAGAAATCAAGGGAGTTCTTTACCCAAATGATACAAATATTTGGATAAATATTCCGGGATGATATTATGTATAGTTTATCCACTGACGAAATGCATGTGCTTTTAAGCGGCTTACCGAAATGCTTTTTGTCGAACTGTCTTGTGTCTTTAAAAAGACTTCTATTTTACCGTTATTTGCAGATTTGTATTCTGAAATGATATCTTTTTTTAGGATGAACTGCCTGTTGGCTCTGAAAAACATTTCAGAGGGAAGCCAGGTATTTAATCGGTCAAGCGATTCATCGTGTACAAATCTTTTTCCCTCTTTTGTTAATATGTGTGTTATTTTATTTTTTGAATACAGGTATAAAACATCTTCGTATTTAATATAAATTGTTCGATTTCCTATACGTATCAGGAATTTATCAGAATTTACTTCTCCGATATTTTTTGGGATTTCTGCATGAATATGATTTTCACCAGCAGGTTGAACTGTAACAATAATACTATCTAAACGGATAACTTTAACCTTTTCTGAAAGTAAAATCGTATTGCCGGTTTCGGAGCGGGCAGTCCATAAGTCGCCATCAATTGCTACGCATCCTGTCCGTGTTTCAGGATTTATTTCTTCTACAACCTTCCCAATCCTCCCAATCAGGCCACTTGCATTTGTGCGCACGCTTTTTTTACGGTATGCATATTTTACCATAAAGGGCTTAACACCTAAAAAACCAGTAAGAGTCCCGATAATAAAAAATGAAATTTGTAATGCAACCGGTCCGTGCAGCACCGCCCCCCAGGCAGCGAAAAAACAACCAATCGCAACGCTAATCATCACAAATGATGGAATAAAAATTTCAAGTAAAACAAATACGATAGTGGCCAGTATCCACCAATGCCATATTTCAAATTCCATATTTTATTGGTTCAGTTTTTTTATACAATTAACAAAATTTTTGACGCGTTTACGATCCACCCCGTTTTCCCATTTCCCATCATATTTTAATGAAGAACCCACAATAAAAGCATCGGTATAATTCCATAAAATTACAATATTATCTGTATTTACACCAGAGCCAACAATTACAGGTAGAGTTGAATTTTCTTTAACTGCTCTTACATCTTCTATCCTGGTTGCAACTCCGGTTGAAGTTCCTGAAACAATTAATCCGTCACTTAAAAAAAATTCTGCTGCTTTTGCAGTTTCAACCAACGAAATATCTTCGGTTATTAAATGGGAAGAATGCTTCTTTTTTATATCGGTGAATATTTTAATGTTTTCAGCACCTATTTTTTTTCTGTATCGTAGAAGTTCACCTGCATCACTATTCATCATTCCTTCATCGGCAATATGGCTAAAAACAAATCCTTCAGCACGAATAAAATCTAAATCACAAGCATGAGCCACCGCAAGAGCTTCTTTGTTTGCTCCAGCCAATATCTGAATTCCAATCGGGATTTTTATTTCTTTTTTGATTTCGCAACATATGCGAGATAAAGCAGCAACAATTTCCGGTCCGGCTTTTTTATTCAGATAAGGCCGATCATGCATATTCTCAATAATAATAGCGTCTAATCCTTCGTTTTCATAAATGCTGGCTTCTCTCAATGCTTGTATTGTAAGATCTTTTATTGAAAGATTATTGGTAGGAGTGCCGGGCAATGCTCCAATATGAACCACGCCAATTATTTGTTTTTTTTATTTACTTCTGAAAACATTAAGTTGGTATTCTCCACTAAAAATATGAAAAAATGAAGTTGAACATAATTAATTGGGATGCACACTTACTCTTTTGCATAAAATTTTCAAATGTATTCACAAATTGTTTTTGAATTTGTATTTTCACAGTACTGAATAATTAACCAAATTTATTATGAAAAACCTGATTTTAACAACAACCTGCCTTTTAATATTGATTTTAGTATCATGCACTAATAGTGGAAAAAAAGGAAATGAGACATCTTCTGAAGTTGAAGCGGAAAAAACCGAAAGCTGGGAATTACTTTTTGACGGAGAATCACTTGATAACTGGAAAATTTTTAATGGCGGCGAAGTAGTCGGTTGGAAAATTGCTGATGGTATTTTTGAAAACTCTGGTGTTGGCAGCGACCATGGTGGCGATATTATTACAAAAAAACAGTACCAAAATTTTGAATTATACCTGGAATGGAATGTTTCACCTGAAAGTAATTCCGGGATATTTTTTCATGTGCAGGAAGGTGAAGTGGATGCACTTTATAAATCGGGGCCAGAATATCAATTGCTTGATGACACGGGTTGGTCTATCGAAATAGAGCCACATCAATATAGCGGTGCGAATTATGCGATGCACATTCCGGAAGGGGGAGAAAGGGTATCAGCCGGAGAATGGAATACATCAAGGCTGATTGTAAACGGAACTCATGTTGAGCATTGGCTAAACGGAGTAAAAGTTGTTGAATACGAGCTTTGGGATGAAGATTGGCAAACCAGAAAAGCTAATAGTAAATGGGCTGAAGAACTTCACTATGGGATTTCAAAAACCGGAAGTATTGGATTGCAGGACCATGGAGGTTTAACAAAGTTCAGGAATGTAAAAATAAAGGAACTTTAAAATTGAATACACCATATTTTGACCCCGCTTCATTTGAAGTGGGGTTTTTTATTTGAGAAGATAAATTGTGTGGTTTCTCTAAAATTTTCTGACAAGGAATTTAAATTTATATTTGTACAAATTCTGAAAAAATAGAAAATGGCATTTACAGCTTTTAGGGATACTCATCCTTTTTCCCAATTTGTATTATCAATTTTTATAATTATTGTCTGTTTTATTCTTTTTCTTGTAGGATCAATAATACTAGCTATTCCTCTTTTCGGGCTCGATTCAATATCGGCTATTCCAACGCTTGATAATTTAACAAACCCTGATAGCATTCGTATTTTAAAATATTTTCAGGTAGTGCAGTCGATCGGATTGTTTATTATTCCACCTTTTATTATTGCCTGGCTTTTTAAGGGGCAAATTGCTGAATATCTTTTATTGAATAAGAAAATAACAGGAATAGGAGTAGTATTGGTTATCCTGCTTATCTTTTTTGCTAATCCGGCAATTAATTATATAGGCAGTTTAAATACAAGGATGGTGTTTCCAAGCTGGCTTTCATGGATGGAGGAATGGATGCGTTCCGCAGAAGATAAAGCTGCTGTTTTAACCGAAGCCTTTTTGGATGTTAAAACAATTCCCGGATTGATGTTTAATTTGTTTATGATTGCCTTTCTCCCGGCAATTGGCGAAGAATTGGTATTTAGGGGAGTTATTCAAAAAATATTTACTGACTGGACTAAAAATGCCCATTTGGGTATTTGGATATCGGCCATAATTTTTAGTGCATTTCACCTCCAGTTTTATGGATTTATGCCACGACTTTTATTGGGAGTTTTATTTGGTTATCTGCTTGTTTGGAGTGGATCGATGTGGTTGCCCATAATTGCTCACTTTGTAAATAATGCTGCTGCTGTAATTGCTATGTGGATGGTAAGCCAGGATAAAATTGATCCGGCAATTGAAGAAATTGGCGCTACTTCTGAAAGTTTATATATCGCTGTAATTAGTTTTTTTATGAGTATTGCCCTTTTGTTTTTGATAAAAAGTCACAAAAAGTTTCAGAAAACAAGTTAGCTCCATTTTAACTTTTTAACAGGATTCATATTTGAATATATTTCTACACTACTTGTTTTTAAAGGGATTTGAAGCTTTGGCACTAAACTTGTTTTGTAATTCCTATTGAAAACAATTACCATTTAAAATCTTTAGCCATGAAAAAAATAATTGGAATATTTTTAGTTATCGCAGTTGTTATTTTTACAGCATGCGAAGAAGTGCCAGGTCCGATGGGTCCCCCCGGAATGGATGGAGAATCGTTTATAGGAAGTGTTTTTGAAATTGGAGGTGATTTCAGTAATTCGAATAATTATGAATTGTTTTATGAATTCCCCGGTAATTTCGAAATTTATGAAACAGATGTAGTATTGGTATATATTCTTTGGGAACAGGTAACGGGCTCAAATAACGAAAACCTGGATGTTTGGAGGGCTTTACCGCAAACATTAGTTTTAAACGAAGGAATATTACAATATAACTTCGACTATACTTTGGCTGATGTGAAAATTTTCCTTGATGGAGATTTTGACTTTAATATGTTGTTACCTGCTGAAAAAGATGATCAAATTTTCAGGATTGTGGTATTTCCTGCCAACTATGCTGAAAATAATTCAGTTGATATTAATAATCTGAATTCAGTGATGGAATTTTTAGATATTGACTTTAACAGTGTTCAAAAAATTGATTTTTAGTAAAATATTTTCTGATTAAAGAATAACCGTTTCAGTAAAAAAAATTACGAAACGGTTATTCTTTTTATAGTATGCAGGACGGAATATTTTTTGATTGTGTAAATTATATCAATAAAAAAAATCGGTAACCAACCGATTTTTTATCCAAAAATGAAATTTATATTAAACCAAAATTACAACTGTATATTTTATCTTTTAATTAGTTTTTTTGTTACATATGAACCATCAATTGATCGAATTCCAATAATATATTGTCCATCAGTAAATTTGCTGATATTAAAAGCATAATCTTTTTTTGTCATTGAACTTTCTAAAACCTTTTTTTCCAGTATTGTTCCACTAATATCATACAAGGTTAAAGTAACACCTTCTTTTAACTTAACTTTCGATTGGATATTAATTACATTTTGGGCCGGATTAGGATATAACTTAAAATCAGCATCATTAAATAAATCGGCTGAAGCCGGATTTTCACTTTGATTAAACGTCTTTTTTGTAAGATCCATTTCACCCGCAATATCAATTTGAGCATGAAGTTTTATACTGGCTGTTAACAAGATAAATGCCCATGCAATTTTATAAATGCTGGTTTTTATGTTGGGTAATACAGCCTTTATATTTGTATTAAGCTGTTTCATTTTATCTTAGTTTAATTGCTTATTAATATTGTAATTCAAAATTATGGTATAAGAAAAGTCAGGGAAATCAGGGAATACAGGAAAACAGGGGGTGGAAAACCTTAGTACTATATAAGGATTGGGGTAGAATATTTACTTATTAACTTAATTGAATGTAAAATTAAGGTAACGGATCAGTGCTGCAAATACAAAAATGTTTTCTGTTATTAACAAGTTCCAAACAGTGCCT
>JABMQB010000549.1 GCA_013203525.1 Mariniphaga sp. | reverse complement strand
GGCCAACTCCATCATGTGATCAGAAAATGGGATATTGTATTTAGCGGATTGTTGGCAAGCCCAACCGATTTGGTTAATTTTTACGGTTATGGCAATGAAACAGTTAAAACAGATTCATTATATAAAGCCAAATTTTATAAAACCCGTTATAATTCTTATCAATTAGGAATAGGAATTCTTCGGGATTTTTGGAAACGAAGTCAGTTTAGCATTTTAATTAATTATGAAAACAATGAGGCTCAGATTAATGAAAACACTATCCTTGATTTACCAAATGATTTTTTAGGTGTTGAAAAGGTCAATCTGATTGAAGGGATAGCTATACTTGACCTCGACTTCAGGAATGATAAAAATTTTCCCGAAAAAGGAATGCGTTTATATGGTGAATTAAGACAGGGGCTTATTAAATCACATAATAATAGTACCTATAATAAAGTACTTGGATATTTAGAGTTTCATTCAACAATTCATACAAAACTTTCGGTTTTTATAGGGATACGCGGAGGAGGTACATTAAGCTCAGGTGCCATGCCTTTTTATAAATTCAATAACCTGGGGCAGAATAGTTTTCTAAGAGGATACCGTAAAAACAGATTTGCCGGAAAGTCGATGGTATTTTTTAATACCGATGTAAAACTTCAAATACTGGATATTTCAACAGCTGTTGTGCCTGTTAAGTTTGGTATTCGTGGGTTTTTTGATATTGGAAGGGTTTACACAAATAATATTACTTCGGATAAATTGCATTTGGGATATGGAGGTGGGATATATCTAATTCCTCTTGAAAAAAGTTATAGCCTGGGATTAAATATGGCATTTTCAGAAGAAGAAAAAAACGGGTTGATTGTTTTTGAACTGGGTATTTCTTTTTAATTTGTAAATCTAAAAACAATTATTTTTTTAATGTTAATTTCATAATTTGTTAAATAAATTATACAACCAATAAATCCAATTCCATGTCTCATAGTCGAATAAAAATAAAATCATTCAGTCCATTAATACAAATTTTAATTTTTGTTACAATTTTTTGGATTGCTTTAATGTATTCATATTTCTTTTTTACCTGGTGGAGTATAAAAGATTTTTTATTACCGGACTTATTTAAGGGGTATATTTATTCTCCGCTAGTTCATATTGAAATATTGATTCAGGGAATTATATTTGGGGTACTTTATGGGCTGGTTGACTATATAGTTGACATAACAAAAATTAGAAAAAAATCATTTGGGGCTATTATTTTGATTAAAAGTATATTTTATCTTTTAGCAATAGTGATTTCAATGTCAGCTGTGGTTGTAATTTATATTGCTTTTGATATAATGCCTCTGGAGTCTATTATTAATATGCAAAGCCAAATACCTACTTCCTTCATTATATCAATGCTTGTATACTTTTTTCTGGCAATTATATTCATAAATATTCTCTCCCTAATAAACCGAAAGTTCGGGCATGGAGTTTTATATCATATGTTCATGGGGACCTATCACAAACCTAAAAAGGAACGAAGGATATTTATGTTCCTCGATTTGAATAATTCTACCGGATTGGCTGAAAAATTGGGGCATTATAACTATAGCCGGTTTATTCAGGCTTGCATACACGATCTGACCAAAATAATTATTCAATATAAAGCAGAGGTATATCAATATATTGGTGATGAAATTGTACTTACCTGGTCAATTAAGACCGGATTTAAAGACCATAATTGTATTGAGCTTTTTTATGCCTATCAGAACAGGCTTGATAACAATAGGAATAATTACAAATCAAAGTTTAACTGTATACCAGAATTTAAAGCCGGGTTGGATGAAGGAATTATTACGGTTACTGAAGTTGGTGATATTAAAAGGGAAATTGCTTATCATGGTGATATAGTGAATACTGCATCACGTCTTGAAAAACTTTGTAATAAATTAGGAAAAAAAATTTTAATTTCAGAAAGATTATATAAACATTTACCACCGAATAATTTGTTTAATAAAGAACTTATTGGCGAATACCAACTTAGAGGTAAGGGTAAAAAAGAAAAGGTTTATGGGATTGAAAGAATAGTTTAATATTCTTTAACATTATGTTGCAAATAAAATGAATGATTTTAAGTTGGTAAAGGAGTAATTTCTTTTAAATAATATATATTCGGGCATGAAACGAACATGTAATTTCTTTATAAAAGAGGGGATGATTAAAGTGCGGATTCCATATGATGCCTTTAAGAAAAATCAATTATAATCATATGAAACGGGCATGACAAAATTTTGGCACAATCAACAAATATTAAAATTATGTGAGTTCCATCTTATACCTTAATGAATAAATAAAAAATTTTAATAAGATGAAATATTTTTTGGTATTTGTTTTACTTTTTAATTTGATAAACTTTAATGGCTTTTCTCAAACCGATAGTATCCCAACTAAGAATTATTCAAAAACAACATTTATTAAGAAACAAATTTTACCTATTTCACTAATAGCCACAGGAACATTACTTAATATTGGGTCGGTTAAAAACAAAATTCAGGATAAATTCCCCAATACAAATACAAATATTGACGATTACTTGCAGTTTGCTCCAATGGCTCAAATGTATTTGTATGATATGGCAGGATTTAAACATAAAAATTCGGTTTTTGATCAGACAAAATACCTATTTATTTCACAGATTTCGTCTTTCATATTGACACAGTCTATGAAAGGGATTACGAAAGTCCATCGTCCTTCAGGTGCCCGTACTTCATTCCCTTCAGGTCATACTACCAGTGCATTTGTTGGAGCCACAGTGCTGTTTCATGAGTTTAAAGATACAGAACCGTTTTTGGCATATAGTGGATATGCTCTTGCAACAGCTACAGGCATTTTACGTATGACAAACAATAAACACTGGTTACCCGATGTCCTTGTTGGCGCAGGAATCGGAATTTTAACGGTTAATCTGGTGTATCATTTTGAACCTTTTAAAAATTGGCAACCATTTAAGAAAAATAAAAACCTCACTTTTACTCCTTCAATTACTCCAAATTCGGCATCTGTATTAATCCGGTTTTAATATCTGCACTATCTGAAAAAGAATTGAACGATAAACCATTTGCATTTTAAACCATCTAAACAAGTATTGAAAAAATATAAAATGAAAAGATTATTGTTTATTTCGATTCTGATTATTCATTCTATTTTTTGTTTTGCTCAAAACGACGCAACAATTTCAGGCCGTATTTTTGATAATGGAACCAATCAACCATTG
>JABMQB010000548.1 GCA_013203525.1 Mariniphaga sp. | reverse complement strand
TGCCAGTGTAGATGCGCATTTGTTTGATTTTGATATAAGCGATGATTTAACGATGAATTGGAAACCTACACTTTCAACAATAGAGGATCAAAAGTATTTAAGTTTAAATTGTTCTATAAATTTTTAATAAAGGATGAACGTGAAACTTATTTTTTTCTTAACCGGGATGCTTTTATTAAGTATTTATGGATTTTCGAAAAAGGATGAACCTCTTAAGAAAATGAAACAAATTAGGGTGGTTGCTATCGATACAACAGGTAATTTGGAGCTTGAATATGTTTTGCCCGATGAAAATCTCAATGATATATTTGAAGTACAACTCGATAGCCTTATAAATAATTGGTATATACAAAATGTTTTTCTTCCTGATAGTAATGAGGTAAATTTTGTAAGGACAAATGGCAAAGTTTTGCCCGATTCGGTTTATATAAAACAATTGGAAAATATTGAAGCGGTTGTCGACCTTTCGTTTAACAAAACAGTAAAAAACTTTATACAGCTATACACGGTGCAACGCCGCGAGCAGGTTGAAGTAATGCTGGGTTTATCGGCACATTATTTTCCGATGTTTGAAGAGGCTCTTGACAAATATGAATTACCACTTGAATTAAAATATCTCCCGATTATTGAATCAGCATTAAATCCACGAGCACGTTCAAGGGTGGGCGCATCAGGCCTTTGGCAGTTTATGTATGCCACCGGTAAAATGCTGAAACTTGATGTTACAAGTTTTGTTGATGAACGTAGAGATCCCCTTGAATCGACCGAGGCTGCAGCAAAATATTTAAAGCAACTTTACGATATTTATCAGGATTGGCATTTGGTAATTGCCGCTTATAATTGTGGTCCCGGAAATGTTAATCGTGCAATCAGGCGGTCGGGAGGTAAAAGAGATTATTGGGCAATTTATTACAGGCTACCCCGCGAAACAAGAGGGTATGTGCCTGCATACATAGCGGCATCTTATGTTATGAATTATTATTCGGAACATGGATTAATTCCCCGAATGCCTGAATTCCCGATTGTTACTGATACAATTATGGTGAACAACTTATTACATTTCGAACAAGTTGCAGCTACTCTCAATATTGAAATGGAAGAATTGCGAAACCTGAATCCAATGTATCGGAGAGATGTAATCCCGGCAAAAAAAGACCAACCCTTTCCATTGCGTTTACCAGTTGAAGCCATAGCAGGATTTATTGATAATGAAAGGACTATATTTAATCACGATCATGAAAAGTATTTTCCTAACAATACGTTGGTTCAGCCAACTAGTAGAACAGAATCGTATTATGCACCGGTTGATGTTAAAGGGAAAGAAAAAGTTTATTATACAGTTAAATCGGGCGTTAATGTTGGTTATATTTCAGAGTGGTTTAAAGTAAGAGCGTCCGACCTTCGGTATTGGAATAATATAAACAGGAACCTGATCAGGATTGGGCAGAAGCTTTTGGTTTATGTGCCTGAAAGCGAAAAAGAAAAGTATGAAAAGGTTACAGCAATGTCGTTTGACGCAAAACAGAGGATGATTGGAAAATCAACCGGATCGGTGCAAACAGCTGTTATAGAAGCACCTGTTGACCCTAATTATATTTATTACACAGTTAGACGGGGCGATAACCTTTGGACTATTGCTCAAAAATTCCCCGGTGTTTCTAACACAGAGATAATGGAACTTAATAATATTAAAGATGCCGGAAGGCTATCAGCTGGTCAAAAACTAAAGATTAAGCGCAAAGTTTAGCATTGTTCAAAACTTATTTATAACTGCCTTATTTGAATAGCCCCCTGTGCTGCATTTCATTTTATATTTATAATGATTGTAAATAGTAGATGATCTTATGCAGATGAAACCGTTTAGAAGTTTTTTATTTATTGTTGTTGCTCTGTCTGCATTAGTAGCATTTCCACTACTTTTTCCTAAAGGAAAAATTACTATATCGGGAGTTGAACTTCGAATTTACACTCTCGATTTTTTGGATAGTGAAATATTAGAACCCGAATTAGCACAATCAATTAAAGCAGAATCTGTATTAGCTGAAAAGATTAAGAATACTGAGATACAAAGTGAAATTGAAAATTTGTCGGTATTAGATACCCTGGAAAGTGAACCTGTTTTGATTTCTATCCCTAAAGCTTCCAACAATGCAACTCTTTTTTATTTTGATATAATTATTCCTGATCAGTTGGCAAATTCCTGGGCTGATTTGAGTATGAGTTTTTCTCAGGCCCAATCATTTGAAAAACCGCTACGAATACTATATTACGGTGATTCTCAAATTGAAAATGACCGTATAACATCAGGTTTCAGGAAGGCGTTGCAAAAAAGATATGGAGGAGCAGGAAGAGGATTGGTTCCGGTTGAAAGTATTTATAATACAGCCAATAATTTTATTATGACTTCTTCCGGGAATTGGGAAACAGAATCAGTTATAAAAAATTCGAGTAGTAAATTAGACCTTGGTTTACTTTGTGAGGCTTTCGAAATGCAACATAGTAATTTGGCAGAGGATTCAGTAAGCACTTCATGGGTAAAGATTAAATCGATTAAAAAAGATATTGAAGAGGGTTATTCTGTACTGAGTGTTTTTTACAGAGCCTCCGGAAACTCAGATATTAAAATTCATTTAAATGAAAATAGGGCTGAAGCAAAAGAATTAATAACAAGTGCAGATATTAATGAGTTACGTTTTAGTTTGGAAGAAATTCCAGAGGAGGTTGAACTTTTGTTTTCGACAAATGAGAAAATTACTGTTTATGGTTTAAACCTCGAATCGCCATCTGGAATAATGGTTGATAATATTGCATTGAGGGGTCGTTCATATCCCGAGTTTTCAAGGATTGAAACAAGCCGCTTAAAACAGATGGCACAATTACTCGATCCTGCATTTGTTATTATGCAATATGGAGTAAATGTTGTGCCCAACATAACTTCCGATTACAGTTATTATAAAAAGCATTTAAACAGAGAATTGGCCTACCTTCGCAAAATTCTTCCGAATACACCAGTTCTTTTGGTTAGCGTATCTGATATGGCACACAAGGCTAACGGATCTTTCGAATCGTACCCGAACCTTGAAAAAGTATTAAATACTCAAAAAGAGGCAGCAAGTGAAAATGGCTGTGCTTTCTGGAATTTGTATGAATCGATGGGAGGGAAAGGGAGTATGATTAATTGGGTAGAAATGCAGCCTCCTTTGGGCAACAAAGACTATGTTCATTATACTTCTTTAGGAGCAGAAAAAGTTGGGAACCTTTTTGCACAACAGTTTATAAAAGCACTTGAGTTGGATCAGATTACAGCTATTCTGCCAAATGAACCTTAATTATTACGATATAATAAACGAACTTTTCGTTTACTCGCCTGAAACTCCCATATTATATACCCGCCCGGTTTTTTGGATACTGTTTACTTTAATAATGGGATTTTATTCAGTATTGTATAAAAAAAATCTTATTAGAAATATTTTTCTTCTTGCAGTAAGCCTTTTTCTGTATTATAAAACCAATGGTTCTTTTTTGGTTTTACTAGTATTTTCATGTTTGTTCAATTATCAATCGGGAATTATTATCAGAAAAAGAAGATCAGAAAAAGGGAATAAAGCCTGGCTGGTTGTTGCAATTACTATAAATCTGATAATCCTTGCGTATTTTAAATATGCTTATTTTTTCACTGAATCAGCTAATGAAATTTTCAGAACAAAATATGAAGTTATTAACTGGCTTGTTTTGTGGGAAAATGATTTGTTTGGAACATCTTTTAATGCAACGTCAATTCTGCTTCCGGTTGGAATTTCATTTTATACCTTTCAGGCAATTAGTTACCTGATTGATGTTTATCGAAAACGGGTTCGGGCTGTGAAAAATGTTTTCGATTTTAGTTTTTATTTGGCATTTTTTCCGCAATTAATTGCCGGACCCATTGTACGGGCTTCCGCTTTTATTCCTCAGCTTTATCAGAAATACAGATTAACCAAAGCAGAATTTGGGCACTCAGTTTTTTTAATATTAAAAGGATTGGTAAAAAAAATTGTATTTGCCGATTTTATTGCTGCAAATTTTATCGACCGTATTTTTAGTTCTCCTATTTCATATTCAGGAGTTGAAAATATACTGGCAGTATATGGATATTCTCTACAAATTTATGCCGACTTTTCGGGATATACTGATATTGCTATCGGACTAGCCTTGTTGATGGGATTTAAATTACCGGTAAATTTTAACGAACCCTACAAGGCAAATAGCCTGACAAATTTTTGGAGGCGTTGGCATATTTCCCTCTCCTTATGGTTACGCGATTATTTATATATCCCATTAGGAGGAAACAGGAAAGGGAAATTCAGAACATACATTAATCTTTTAATCACTATGGTTTTGGGAGGTTTATGGCATGGCGCTAATTTGCGGTTTGTGATTTGGGGAAGCATCCATGGAATCGGATTGGTATTTGATAAATTATGGAAATCAATTACTAAAAACCGTTTTTCTCATTCACGAATAACGAAAGCTGTAAGCATTTTTATAACTTTCAACCTGGTTACTTTTGCCTGGTTATTTTTCAGGGCTGAAAGCCAGGAAGTGGTCAACCAGTTTTTTTATCAGGTACATCATAACCTGAATCTGTCAATCCTCCCCGATGTTATTAAGGGTTATTCACTTCCGTTTTTAATTATGGGCTTGGGATTTATACTGATTTATACACCTTTTGTTATAAAAGAAAGATTCAGGGGTTGGTTCATAAAATCACCAATTTATATAAAACTAATTATTGTTGTTATTACTGTCTTAATACTGTATCAGGCAGCCAGCTCTGAACTTCAGGCATTTATTTATTTTAAATTTTGAAAATTAAAAATTTAACTAATTATTTAATTGTCAATAGTTTATTGCAATTTCACCAGAGGAATTTTTTAATAGATAAAGATTTCTTTCTCTGGACGAAGGGATAATATCAGTAACACTTAACAAATATTGAGGATATAAATAAGCGCTAAAATTATTTTAACTTTGCCCCGAAATTTAATTGCTGATGAACAGAAAAGAAATTGAAATAATGGCGCCTGTTGGTTCGTATGAATCGTTGATGGCAGCCATTCAGGGGGACGCTGGTTCGGTGTATTTTGGGATTGAGCATTTAAATATGCGGGCTCGTTCATCCAATAACTTTTCATTAGGCGACCTGAAAAAAATTGCGGATAAAGCTTCTTCCAAAGGAGTTAAAACATATCTCACACTAAACACTGAGATTTTTGATAACGAAGTAAATTTAATGGAGGAGATTATTACGGCTGCAAAAAATGCCGGTGTATCTGCTGTTATAGCTTCCGATATTTCTGTTATTCAGTTTGCCCGGTCAGTTGGATTTGAAGTCCATATTTCAACCCAGGTGAATATCACCAATTTTGAAGCGGTAAAATTTTATGCCCAGTTTGCTGATGTAGTTGTCCTGGCTCGTGAAATAAATTTAGGGCGTGTTCAGGAGATTTATGAAAAAATAGAGGAAGAAAAAATAAAAGGTCCATCTGGAGAATTGGTGCGGATTGAGATGTTTGTTCACGGGGCTTTATGTATGGCAACCAGCGGGAAATGTTATTTGAGTCTTCACGAAACTGCTTCATCGGCAAATCGTGGAAGTTGCCTGCAAACATGCCGTCGGGCTTATATTGTTACCGATAAAGAAACCGGTGCTGAGCTTGAAGTAGATAATGAATATATAATGTCGCTCAAGGATTTAAAAACAATCCACTTTTTAAACAAAATACTTGATGCCGGTGTATCTGTGTTGAAAATTGAGGGCCGGGCACGATCGCCAGAATATGTAAAAACAACGGTCGAATGTTATCGCGAAGCGGTTAATGCATATTATGAAAATTCGTTTACACAGGAGAAAGTTGAAGAATGGGATAAACGTCTTGCTTCGGTTTTTAACCGTGGTTTTTGGGATGGTTATTACTTGGGTCAGCGATTGGGTGAGTGGAGCAAAAATTATGGTTCGAGGGCTACAAAACGGAAATTGTATATTGGCAAGGGAACTAATTATTTTACAAATATTAAAGTAGCCGAATTTAAGCTCGAAACGGCAAACCTGAAAATTGGGGATGAAATTATTATTACCGGTCCAACAACAGGTGTTATTCAAACAACGGTTGAAGAGATCAGAGTTGAACTGAACCCAGTTGAAGAAGCAAAAAAAGGAGAGTGTTTTTCAATTCGTATTGAAGAAAAAATCAGGCGCGCCGATAAGTTATTTAAACTTGTTAATGCAAGCGAAATAAAAGAACGATCGTAAAAAATTCAATAAAAATTTCCGATATTCGTTATTAATTCAGAATCATAAAATTCAGATCTATGGATAATCAAAAAACAAAAGTATTAGCAATAACACTGATAATTGCTTTTATTTCAATTATAGGTTATGCTCAGGATGGCATTAAAATCAGAGTTGCTGTAAATACAGGATCTGTTTTATCAGAAACAGGGAGTGCTGATATAATTGTTGATCCCATTGCAGAATTTAATTCTGATGGTGGCGTTGCGGAATTTAAATCGGAAATGGTTTTTGGAATTGAGGCAGAAGTGATGATTCCTATTGGTGAGAAATTGGGAATTGGTTTTGAAGTGGAAAACGTAAAATTTAAAGGCAATAATGAAGATCCGATTTATTATAATTACTTCGCATCATCATATTCGCCCATTCAGAATTATGAGCAGGAACCGCTGATTTATAATACCAATATAATAAATTTGCTGGGTACTTTTCGGATCTTTCCCATTGGACATGGTACTTTTACACCTTTTATAAAATTATTTGGAGGTATGGCATTAATTGCAACCGACTTGCAATTTCAGAGTCCTGAAGACCAGGTTAATAAACCTGATCCTTTATATTCGCGGGGAACAGACCTCTCAATAGCTGAACCCACAAGATATTCAACACCTCATTTTGGTGGTGGTGTTGGTTTTGAATATCAGGTTGCCGGAAACATTTCGGTATATGGTGATTTATCTTTTTCATATATAAATTCTGAAATTTTAAATGGTGTCCCAAATTTCACATACAATCAGGACCTGGGGTATTCTGTTTATTCCGAAACGGCTTCAATTACTAATCAGTTTAGTGTTGGTGTGAGTTACACATTTGGTACTAGCCCTGGAAGTGGAGGAGGCTCAAAAAAAGGCGGTAAAGCCAGTACTGGTGGAAATACAAGTAGGCATCGTCCATTTTATAAAAAGAAATAATTTACCGACCGTTTTTATAACAACAGATTTTGTATAATCCCGTTTATTTATTCAGTGAAAGAATATTCTAAAATGCCTGTTTAAAATTATACACATTATTTAGTGGATAATATAATTACTACAGTGTAGTTTTGGGTTATTTATACCTCGACAATTTTGTACTTTTAGCAAAACACGAAATCATGAAACGAATCCTGATAATATCATTAATTGTTATAATTGGGCTGGCAGTTGGTTATTATTTCCTGACAGAACAAAAAATAAATTTTTCAGGCGAAACATCCGAATTCTCGGCGGTACCAATTGATGCCCCCGTGTTTGTTAGGTTTGCTTCAGTTAAAGATTTCCCCGTTAATAATGAAGTAATATCAGGATTATACAAAGCAGGTATATTTAACTCGCTTGTTAATTTTATATCAGGTGTTGATTCATTGATTAAAGGTTCGGAAACGCTTGGCAAGTCATTAAAAAATCATCCTTTTATTATTGTACTTAATTTGGAAGGCAGGGAAGAAATAACTCCAATTATTATTACAAAAGCGGAGTCTTCAAAAAAGAAAAAGGAACTGGAAAATGTAATATCAATTTTATTTCCTGCCGATACTTATCGATATGAAAAACGCCAATATAATGGTGAAAAGATAAATGATATTAGCCATATTCAATCAAAAGAAACATTTTCATATTCTTTTACTAATGGCTTATTGATTGTTGGCTCAAGAGTTATTATGGTAGAAAAGTCAATCAGGCAGCTTGATACAGAAAGTTTACCCGACAATAAAATTTTCAGAAAGGTTCATAAAACTGCAACTCAACAAGCAAAAGCGGCGATTTATATCAACCATCAGTATTTTCCTGATTTGATTAAAATATGGATAGATGGTGCCACCAAAAGGACAGATAATGAGTTTGGTGAAGAAAAGAGGATAAATTATAAAAACAACCTGGCAGCATTCTCAAACTATTCTGCCTGGAGCGAATTGGATCTTTCAATTAAAGCAAATGAATTAAGGTTAAACGGGGTTTCAATAGCGCCCGATTCGCTTAATCAATATCTTACTGTTTTCAGGAATCAAGAACCTGTAAGAATAAAAATTGATAAAATTATGCCCCGCAATACTGCTATGTATTACAATATTGCGTTTAGTAATAAAAAAGGATTTTTTGAAGATTTGAACGAATATTTTATCCATAGTAATGGTTTTTATGAAAGGGAAGAAAAATTAAAATTAATAAATTCAACTGCTCGTGCTGATTTAAAACCGGTATTTGAAGAATTGGTTGAAGATGAAGTTGCAATGGCTTTTTCCAATATATCAGACAAACCTGCGCAAAAAAATGTGTTTTTTATCGTATCGGTTAAAGCAAACAGCAAGGCTAAAGAGGAATTGCTGGCTTGGCTCGAAAAGTACACTTTAAGAAAAAATTTAGATTTTGGTCAATTAACAAGTAAATATGAAATTGATACAGAAACTACTTTTGATATTTATAAATTTCCTTATCCATCGTTTCCGGGCATTTGGCTGGGCGAACCCTTCTCAGCTGCATCGGCCAATTATTTTACCTTTTGGAATAATTACATAGTATTTGCAAATACCTTGGTTTCACTTGAAAACCTGTTACATGATTTAACGCTCGAAGCTAATTTAGCTGATGATCCTAATTATTTAAGGTTTAAAGATAAAATTGAAAACAAGGCAAATATTAATTTTTTTCTTGATATCAATAATGGATATAATTTAAACCTGCAATATTTTGATAGTGATATTGCTAAAATATTTAAAGAAAATGAAGAGGAATTAAGAAAATTTTCAGCGATAAACTGGCAGGTATTAAGTTCAAATAATATATTCTTTAACAATATATTATTAAATTATTCCGAAGAAATTATTGAAAATGCAAAAACTACATGGCAAAGTAATATTGGGGCAAATACATATTTAAAGCCCCAATTTGTAGTCAATCATAACGATCCGGAAAACAAAGAAATAATAGTGCAGGACAATCTGAATTTATTGCACCTTATTACAAAAGAAGGGCGAGTAAGATGGGGTATTAAAATTCCGGGAAAAATATTAGGTAAGATACATCAGATTGATTATTTGAGGAATGGAAGGCTTCAGTTTTTATTTAATACAAAAGATAAAATTTATTTAATCGACCGTGAAGGGAATAATGTATCTCCATTTCCGGTTGCACTGAGGTCGCCTGCAACCAATGGACTTAATGTGTTCGATTACGACAATAACCGGAAGTATCGCTATTTTATCGCCGGCGAAGATAAAAAGGTATATGCATATGATGGTTCGGGTAATATTGTCAGTGGCTGGAAATTTGGGCAAACCGACCACGAGGTGAAAACTCCTGTTCAGCATTTTAGGGTTGGAGGGAAGGATTATATTGTATTCAAAGATAAATCGAAAATTTATGTGCAAGACAGACAAGGTAATACGCGCGTTGATTTGCAATCCCGGTTTGAAAACTCCCAAAATCCGATTATCCTGAATTTGCAGGGAACACCCAAAATGGTGGCAACCGATATTAGTGGAAGTGTTTATTACCTTTATTTTGATGGAAAATTTTTGAAAAAAGAAACCTCAGGTTTTTCTCAAAACCATCTTTTTAATGTTGATGATATTAATGT
>JABMQB010000547.1 GCA_013203525.1 Mariniphaga sp. | reverse complement strand
GTATGATACAAAACGCTATTATTTAGACACTTATAAACGTATAAATTCCGGATTGGAGTGGTCAGTCAATATCGGCATGGCTTGATTCAAAAACCGGAGAGGGGTGGTCAACTAGACCGGTTTTTCCAATAAAACTATTCAAAACTTTTTCTTCATTATATTTATAAAAAATCATTTTGTCATTTTTAAACCAAAGCCTAACATTTCAGTCTGAATATTTATTAACTACTAAATATCATTTTATCATGAAAACCAAATCAACTTTTCAACAATTACTAGCATTTGCATTTATTATCACATTTAATTTTTCTGGTTTTACACAGGAAAAGGAATCAGATAACTGGTCGCAATGGCGCGGTCCGCTTGGAACCGGCGTAGCAGTTAAGGGAAATCCGCCCACATCCTTCAGTGAAACAAAAAATTTAAAATGGAAAACTCCTATTGCCGGCAAAGGACATGCAACTCCCATAGTCTGGGGTAACCAGATTATTGTTCAAACTGCTGTTGCAACCGATGAAAAACCAGAAACTGTAACCGATGATTCACAGAGCGATGGAGAAAGAAGAATGTCGGGCACTAAAACAGATTTAATTCACGAATATAAAGTAGTATCTGTTAATAAAGAAAACGGGGAAATTCTTTGGGAAACAACCGTTGCCAAAAAAATGCCTCTTGAAAGTACTCACGATTTGGGTAGCTGGGCTTCTAATTCGCCAGCCACCGATGGAGAACTTATTTATGCCTATTTTGGCTCACGCGGAATACATTGTCTTGATTTTGAAGGAAATATACTTTGGCAAAAAGACTTTGGGCAAATGGAAAAACACATGAGTTTTGGAGAAGGCAGTTCGCCCTATTTGTACAAAGACAAACTTTTTATTTTGTGGGATCACGAAGGAGAATCATTTTTATATGCACTTAACAAAAAAACAGGCGAAGAAGAATGGAAGCTGGCACGAGACGAAAGAACTTCCTGGTCGTCGCCTTTTGTAGTTGAAATAAATGGTCGGACACAGGTAATAACAAGTGCAACAACCCATATAAGGAGTAATGATTTTGAAACAGGTGAATTGATTTGGACAAGCACCGGATTAACCAGAAATGTGATTCCAAATCCGATTTTTGAAGACGGAATGTTATTCGTAATGAGTGGTTTCAGAGGAAGCGCTCTGCAAGCTATCGATTTAGCCAAAGCCAAAGGCGACATTACCAAAACCGATGCCATAGTGTGGAAATACGACACAAATACTCCCTATACTCCAAATCCGGTTTTAATGGACGGGAAAATATACTTTCTACGTGCAAACAATGGATATTTAACCTGCCTCGATGCAAAAGACGGAAAGGAGAATTATTCCAATCAGAAACTGGAAGGAATCAACACGCTTTTTTCTTCGCCAACCGCAGTGAAAGACCGTTTGTACATCGCTGCTCAGGATATTGTTCTGGTAATTAAAGCGGGTGAAACATTTGAAATTCTGGAGTCGATTGAATTGGATGATAATTTTCATTCTTCGCCGGTGATTGTTGGTGACCAAATTATTCTAAAGGGATTTAACTCGCTGTATTGTTTTTCGATACCATAAATTTCATTTAAAATTCATATAAAAAGTGGTACATATTGCTATATAGGTTATGTTTTGTGGATGCGTATATTAGGGTATTATCAGATCAAGGATGATAAGTTTTTTCATAAATTAATTGGACAAGGAGTTGATACTGATAACGATGGCATAATCAGTCCTGAAGAAGCTGAAGTAGTATCATATTTATTTTTTAAAGGGGACAGTATTGAAGATCTAACAGGAATTGAGGCATTTATAAATCTTGACACACTAATATGTGTAGAAAATATGTTAACGTATCTTGACGTTTCCATGAATACTAAACTAACATCATTGTATTGTTGGGGAAATGCTTTAGCTTCTCTGGATATCTCGCAAAATTTAGCATTAAAAAGATTGGATTGTTCCAGTAATCGCTTGAGCAATCTGGATGTTTCCAATAATACAAATCTTGAACTTTTATATTGCTATTGGAATCACCTAAGCAGTTTAGATGTTACCAATAATTCAAATTTAGAAATTTTATGGTGTCAGGGTGGAAAAACCGTTCTCGTTGACCATCCAAAACCGGAATCACTGACCACTAGACAAATAATAAAATATACTTTTAAAGGGTGTGATACAAAATACTATTAATTAGATACTTATAAACGCATGAATTCCGGATTAAAGTGGTCAGTCAATATCGGCATGGCTTGATTCAAAAATCGGAGAGGGGTGATCAACTAGTCCAGTTTTTCCACATATACCTCATCATGACAGAGATCGCTTAAAAATGCTCGATATGGTAGGCTGAGAATGGAGGATTTGGTTCAGAGAAGTTGTCCTTAATCTTATAAATTCGAATTACTTTTAATTACATAAAATTTTACATAACTTTGATTCAACCATAAATTAGCTGGCTGATCCCCATCGGAGAAGGAAATAGCTGAGAGATTTCGGAACAGTCCCATGAAACTATTAAGATTTAGACATTGATTACAATGTGAAAACTTGAAATGCAGAAAATCCATTGAGCAATTTTTAAGACTTAAATTCAAATTTTGTGAAAATGCATAAAAAAAGATGATTCTTAATATAAGAATCCCATTTTGAAAATAAGAAAGCGATCCCTTTCGAGACCGCCTTAAAT
>JABMQB010000546.1 GCA_013203525.1 Mariniphaga sp. | reverse complement strand
TGATAATGGTTGGTTTTTCCGATTCTGAAAAGTTAAAAAAAAAGGCACTGTTTGGAACTTGTTAATAACAGAAAACATTTTTGTATTTGCAGCACTGATCCGTTACAAAAACTTTAATTTGAAGTGAAATAAAAAAAGCTGACCTATAAAGTCAGCTTTTTTTATTATCGTATAAAACGAATTAAAATCTTTTTTCCTTAATACGGGCTTTTTTACCTGTGAGGTCGCGTAAGTAGAAAATTCTTTTTCTTCTTACCCTTCCGTGTTTGTTAATTTCCACACCATCGATTGCTGGTGAATTCATTGGGAAAATTCTTTCTACTCCAAAATTTCCTGACATTTTTCGAACTGTAAATGTTTTTGTCATTCCAGTACCTTTTACCTGAATAACAACTCCACGGAAGTTCTGAATCCTTTCTTTACTACCTTCTTTAATTTTATAATGTACTGTAATAGTATCGCCGGCTTTAAATTTAGGAAGGTCGGTGTGAGCATCAAACGCGTTTTCAGCTACTCTAATTAAATCCATTGTGTATAAATTTTATTTGTTGTGGCAATATTATTTGTCATTCGACAAATAAGAGATTGCTATAAATCCGGCGCAAAATTAGTATTTTTTTTGAATCATCAAACATATTCCTGTATAATGGATATAATATATAGCTTTGAATGGCACATTTTAGCAGATTATGATAGAACGTTGATTTATAATTCAAAATTTGTAATTCAACATTTAGCATTATTAATGTCCTGCACCTCCAATAACTTTAAAATGATCACCGGTACTTTTGATAATTGCTTCATACCACCATTCAGGATAACCTGCAAATATAGGGCCAACCGGCATACCTGTTTCAGACCGTTCAAATTTACCGTCTTTTTCACGTTTAATATTTCCATCCATGTATTTAACTAAAAGATACTGGCCCAATTCTTTCCAGCGTTTTGTGGTATTATTTGCTTCATTTACCGAATATTCTGTTATAAATTCCCTTGCTTTATCAACTCCTGATTCATTAAATAATGAAACAGCTGCATTATCGATAACAGAAACATATGTAACAAATTTATTTTCAAGCTCAGATTGTACTTTTTGTACATCTTTAATCATATCGTTGTATCGTAAATAGGCAAAGTTTGTCACATAATTGAATGCCCAAAAGCCTGATGTTTCAGTGTAAGTAAGTAAATCGCCGTTTCCAACTTCAAATGTTTCAGGGATATCGGTAATTCCGCAATACATGGGTATATAACAGGTACTGTATGTGTCATCTACGCCAAACCAAAGGATTCCTCCAATCGGGTTGGGAAGCCAACTACGGCTTTGAGATACAAATGAAAATCCGGTTTGTTGGGTTGAAATTGCCCTTTCGTTGCAATAATCAACGGAATCAACCTGCCATGTTAATCCTCTCCACCTGTATGGTAAACGATAAGGACCTGCACCAATATCCTGGGTCATATCAAGTTTTGTATTTTCAAAATGATCACGCATCATATCCATAACATCCTGAACCGATACTTTTTTATCAGGTTTAATCCAAAGAGGCATCCGGTTTGTTGGGAAGTTATTTTCTCCACCATGCTCGACTAGTCCAAAGGCATAATTTTCATATTGATCCATTCCGCTGGCAACTTTGTTAAAACCAGCCCAAACGCGCGCATCACAAAATCGTGCGCCACTAAAATCAACTGGGGCATACACATCAGAAAAACTGAAATCTGTATTTTTCCCTTCAAACCAACCTTTTTCACGTGCAAATGAAATAACGTCTTTTGAATACAAACAGTTTTGAGTATCATTCAAAGGGAATGTAGTTATACGAGCCTGGTTTGCATGGCCGCTGATATATCCATCCGGAACCTTCATTGCAACCCAAACTGCTCCTTTTTCACCTTCTCCTTTTCCAATCAATTCCAGAATCCACACTTCATTAGCATCAGCAATCGAAAACGATTCTCCAGAACTATAATAGCCATATTCTTCAACCAATCCGGCCATAACATGAATTGCTTCACGAGCAGTTTTAGCTCTTTGAAGTGTTACATAAATAAGGCTACCATAATCAATTATAGCTCCTGTTTGGCTTCCAAGTTCACTTCTGCCCCCATATGTTGTTTCACCAATAGCTAATTGAAATTCATTCATATTACCAACAACACTATATGTATGAGGAACCTGTGCAATTTCACCAAGATGGTTTCCAGTATCCCACTCATATATTTGAAGCATTGATCCTGTTGCATGATCGGCTGCCGGCCAATGGTATAATTCACCGTACAATACATGCGAATCAGCCGCATAGGTAATCATTGTTGAACCATCAACTGAAGCTCCCCTTGAAATAAGAAAGTTAGTACAAC
>JABMQB010000545.1 GCA_013203525.1 Mariniphaga sp. | reverse complement strand
GAGGAAAAACAAAATGAAAAAATCTCAAAAAAATTAATAATTTTGGTCTGGAAGTCATTCTTTTTTTGTGGCACAACATCACCGAAACAAGTGGCACAATTACACCGAAATATCAAATAGAAATTCTGAAATACTTATATTCCGGGTTGATTTTCCTTACTGTGAAAATTGTGTATTCCCAACTTTAGATAAACTAGCAGAATATAGTCAAAGTCTGGGAAAAGAAAATATTGTTATTCTAACATCCTTCCCATCAAATGACTATGCATCCACGTTTATGAATTATATTCAAAAATATGAATTGAATGTAATTAATGTTCCTTTTGATGATTTCTATATAGAAAATGATTTTATTGGATCTTATTTATTTGAAATGGATTATTTTTTATACAGTAAAAATTTATTCTTCCCTAAAAATTGCAATATATTTATGCTAGACTACTACTTACAACACATTATAGGTACCCATTAATTATTCACCTAAATTCTTATGCAGTAGTGTTTATTAGAAATTAAATAGAACAATGTCATTTATACTCATGTATTTCAATAAGTCAAATAGAAAACAATTTTATAATAAATTTACCAAGTCATTTATAGAATTAGTAATTATAATATTTTCCGTTCTTTTCTTCTTCATCGGAACCATATGGATATCTTTTCTCCTTATTTCTTTTCTTATATTATATAAATGCTATCAACAACTTATAACAAATAATTCATTCTATAAAAAAATAATAAAAACCTTCTTTTCCTTATCCTTCTTAATAGTTATTTCAATCATTATTAAAATCTTTTTTATTGAAATCTTCGTCATACATTCTGATTCAATGAAGGAAACCCTAATTAAAGGTGATAAAATACTTGTTGTTAAATGCAATTATGGTCCAAGACTGCCAAGAAATACTAACGAAATTCCCTGGCTTAATATTTATTTACTAGCAAATAAGAAACTTTACATAAAAATAAAAGATAAAAACTGGAAATATAATAGATTATCAGGTTTTTCTGAAATTAAAAGAAATGATATTATTGTTTTCAATCATCCAAAAATATTAGATGAGATATTTATAAAAAGGTGTGTTGCTTTACCCTCAGACCATTTAAAATATACAAATAGTAAATTATACATTAATGGTAAATTAGTTCATGAAAATTATAACAATAAACAATCTTACTTGTTTTACATTAATAACCTTGACTCATTTATTATTTTGGCTAACACGCTTGGTATAAATTCGTTTGGCATATTTGAAGAATCGAGTGAAAAATGTATTCATTTAAATGTTCTTGAATCTCAAAAGAAAACTTTATTGTCTTCAGGCTTTGTTGATAGCATTACTTCTACAGAATTAATTCAAGAATATTCAACACCAGATTTTCATTGGGTTAGTTATATGAATTGGAACTTATATAATTTTGGACCTATTCTAATCCCAGGAAAAAATTCTTCTATAAATATAAACTCTAACAACTACGATCATTATAAAAGTATAAAAGATACAGCAGATACTAATTTTCTCTCTAGCACATTCATAAATGATTCTATTTACATTAGAAATTATTCTTTTTATCAAAATTATTATTTCATGTTAGGGGATAATAGAAACAACTCAATTGATTCAAGAGATTGGGGATTTTTACCTGAAGAAAATATTATTGGTAAAGCAGAGTTGGTATTATTCAATTTTAGCAATGGCAAATTCCGCTGGGACAGATTTATGAAGCGGATTGAATAGACTACAAAAATAAAAGACAACTCTGATCAACTAAATCTTTAGGTACAATTTTTGTTATCCTTTTTTCCATAAAAAACCAAAAAAATGAAATATGAACTGCATCCTTCTTTCATAAATTTACTTATCGTCATATTAATAGTTTCAGCCTGCAACACCCAAAATAAAAAAGAACCACCTCCGGAAAAACCCACTGATGAGATTGTTTTTATTGAACCATTCCCCGATCTGATTCCTGGCGAAGTAAACCTCGATGAATCGTGCTTTGGTGAAATTAAAGAACTGGCAGGCAAACAAATTACCACCAACGAAATTATGAAAATCAAGGAAACCGAAATATTGGTTTGCGATAGTATGCTGATTATGAAAAACCTAAGCTCCGGAAATATGCTAAAAGCTTTTTCACTTCCTGATTTCAAACTCATTAAATCGTTTGGTAAAGCCGGGCGTGGTCCGGGCGAACTACAATCGCCTAAACTTGTGAAAGCGGAAGAGGACGAATGTTTGTGTTATATTTACCAGCAAGCAAACAACAACCTTTATAAACTCGATTTTAACCTTGAATTGTTGGAGGTAGATTTTGAACTACCAAAAAGTACTACAAAACGTGCGTTTAACGACAAACAACTTTACAGCCTTTCAGCAAGCAATTTTGTTTATGTTGAATCCATTCCGCGCGGTAAAGGATTATTCAGTTATAAAATCGAAGATGATTCGGTTTACCATAAAATGGTCCATAACCTTTCATTTTCCGATTCACATAAAAGCTGGGCATCCTATATCGGCGATTTTGCTGCCAACCAAAAAAAAGGGCGGATGGTTTTTGCCTATAAATATTTTAAAAGGCTGACTTTTACTGACCTCGAAGGCAAAAACTTAAGAACCTTAATTTTTGATTCGAATGAGGCAAAAAGAGGTGATGCAGTTTCGGTTATGGGACCTGAAAATATTACACATTATTGGGGTATATCGGCACAAAAGGAGCATGTTTACTTGCTCTACAGTGGCCGCTCCCCTATTGATGTTAACCGCGAATGGGCAAAAAAGAGCTATTACATTTTTGTTGAACAATACGATTGGAATGGAAATCCTGTAAAAAAATATAAACTCGATAACTGGGGCTATTTTACGGTTGATGAGGAACGGGGTAAAATTTACATGGCTTCGGTTAATGATGCTGAACCATTTTTTGTATTCGATTTAGTTGAATAAAGCAAAGTGTCAATTTGAATAAATTATAGAAAATAAAATAATTGCTTATTGATGCACAAAACTACCTGCTTGTATTATTTCAAACCAGCCTTAAAATTAAAATTTACCGATGGCTGAACCTGCTCAGAATAATGTAAGCGGTTTATGAGTTTTTTAATCAGGTTTTTTGATGGTTTGTCATAACTAACATCTATTAAATAATTTCTGAATCCTTCTTTCGAAAGCTGGTTTTTATACTGAAGTAGCGAAACCGGATGTTCAGGAACAGTAATCGTCATACCATCTTTAACTAATGCCCTAAAATTCTTACCGTTATCATTTTTAATAAATTCATTGGTCGATTTCACAGGCATTCTGGAATAGAAT
>JABMQB010000053.1 GCA_013203525.1 Mariniphaga sp. | reverse complement strand
GGGGTATATTTACAGGTGCAGGAATAATTGCTGATGCTGTGGCAACAAGGGGCATTGGAACAGTTATTGGGCTGGGACTTGGCGCATTAGATACGTTCTATTTAGATAAGTTAATTTCAGGTTGGAAACCTAATCAATTTATTGAAGATGAAGTCAAAGAGTTATTAAAATAATGCACATAACAAATCGCTGCAGCGGAATTTTGCTACGCTCCGCTTCGTAAAAACCAGTGAGTTCAAACGTTAGCCATGAGAAGATGAGAATATATTACTCGCATGCAATGCTCGACAATATAGACGATCGTTCCAGTATTGATCTGGCCGAGATTCAGATCGATGATGTGGCTGAGGATATCCTGCAAATCATACGGACTAATCAAGCATTCTTCGCGTCCAAGGTATTCGGCGCACAAGGTTTCGGGAGTCCTGAAGAATACGATAAACTTGTGTTGGAGGACGATAACGGTAGCAGGACATTCGAGTATTTCAACAAAGGTATATCGTATATGATGTCTACCAACAAAAAGGATCGTCCTATCTTTCAGGTATTTACCCATTTTATGTTGCTTCAGCACAAAGGCAATGTTTAACCAGTGCATAAGTAGAACTAGTGATAAGTCAATTGTTAAATAACGTAAATTGAATTTTAACAAAATTTAAAACCTCATCCTAACCTTCTCCTAATTGAGGAGAAGGCAATATTAAGGAATGTAAAAATTCAATTATCACTTCCAATTGAAGCTTGACATGACACTATGTCTAATTATGCACACCGTTCAAGCAAAAAAAATTCTACAATTGTTTTCAGAAATTATCCCTCCTTTGCAAAAGATTCACTCCCGAATAGAGTTCAAAGACTGCAAAACATTAATAGTTTGACACCATTTTATGTTTTTTGTTTCAAAAAGAAACTATGAAGAGGAATACAAAATGAATTCAATTATATTTGATGGCAAAGATGTTTATCCGTCTAAGATCGTATGCATAGGTAGAAACTATGTAGATCATATTGAAGAGCTTAATAATGAAGTGCCAAAGCAACCGATAATATTTATTAAGCCAAATTCATCCATATCAAACGATATTTGTTCCAGTAAATATGATGTTATTCATTACGAAGGAGAAATTTCCTTTCTAATAAGTTCTGATAAACTAAAAGGTGTGGGGTTTGGGTTAGATCTTACAAAAAGAGAAGTTCAATCTAATTTGAAATCAAAGGGGCTGCCATGGGAACGCGCAAAATCTTTTGATAAATCTGCTGTATTTAGTGAGTTCGTCACTTTCAGAGGTAATGTTAGCGATTTGAAAATGGAGCTTTATATAAATGGCAGTTTAGTACAGAAGGGCGGTTGTAATTTAATGCTGAATAAGCCGGGCGAAATATTAAATGAAGCTGCCGGTTTTCTTTCATTTGAGGATGGTGATTTAATAATGAGTGGAACTCCAAAGGGCGTGGGTCCTATTAAATCTGGTGATAAGTTTAACGGAAAGATATTTGAAAAGGGAAAATTGGTAGTAGAGGGTTGCTGGGTAGTTAAGTAACAAATATACAAAGCACGGTATTATAGGATCGCAACCCCGAACTATTTTCAGTGCAGTTATAACTTTTTTTTAGAATCAACCTTTGCCATTGTCACCCTGATCCGCCAGCTTGCGGACAAGACGGAGCGTAGCGTAGACTGGTCGAAGGGTCTCTCACACTTCGATCCAGCTTCATTCCATTACGCCGTGACGGGGAACCTCAGTGTGACAATGCTTTTAACTATTTTGGCTACATCCTATTTCTTACTATTCGCATGAGTAATATTCTGTGATTTAAATCGGAAGTGTCATGTCTATGATAATTTTTGGTTTGAGTACTGCTGTGCTGCCCGAATTGTATGCACGTGCTCCTGAATTCATTAAAACATTTTTCACCGATCCCCTGCCAACAACTACGATCCTTGCAGTATTGCTACATCAGATATTTAATCTTGATAAAGCGTTCAGTAGATCGAAAAAATGAACAACAACAATACATTCTGTGTAGAACTGCTTACATTTAATCAATTGAAATCTCTACTTTGATAGGTTGCCGGAAAATTAATTAACTTCAAAATTGTTTGATCAGACACTTTTTTATTGACTATAAAATACGAGAAAAAAGAAATCAATATCATATTTTTAATATTTAGGAGTACATAATATGAGTACTGTCTCAATTCTTTCATCAAGCGGTATTGGGAAAAATTTCATACCCAAAGAATACCTTCCCGATGGAAAAGATGAATATTATCTTCGTAACATACAAGCTTCGGAGCACAAAGACCACTGGCGTCATTTAAGCTCAAAAGAAGTTGAGCAACTTGTAAAAAACAATAATACTTCTGATAACTGGGACGAAATATTCGTCACCGATCAGTTTGATACTGCTCAAATAAAAAATAATAAGTTTTTTGGACTTGTCCGAATTGGAAGTGTACGTAATGTAATTCTTGAACATCATGACCTAAAGGTTCCGGTTGGTATTACTAACAGCACAATTATAGCTTGTGATATCGGAGATGATGTTGCAATTCACGATGTTCGGTATTTATCACACTTCATTATTGGCGATCGTTGTATCTTATCCAGTATCGATGAGATGCAAACAACTAACTACGCAAAATTCGGCAATGGAATTGTCAAAGAAGGTGAAACAGAAGATGTCCGTATATGGCTTGACCTGATAAATGAGACCGGTTCTCGAAGAATAATACCTTTTGACGGCATAATATCTGCCGATGCTTATATCTGGGCAAAATATCGGGATGATACAATTTTACAAGAAAAACTGAAAGAGATAACACAAAACAGCTTCGATTCCCGACGCGGTTTCTATGGCACGATCGGAGAACAGTGCGTAATTAAAAATTCCCGTACTCTTAAGGATGTTCAAATTGGTTCTCACTGTTATATTAAAGGAATCAATAAACTTAAGAATCTAACAATAAAATCTTCTGAGTCAGAACGAACACAAATAGGCGAGGGTGTTGAATTAGTTAATGGCATTATTGGATATGGCTGTCATATTTTTTACGGCTGTAAAGCAGTACGGTTTATTTTGGGTGATAATTCAAGTCTGAAATATGGAGCACGGCTTATCCACTCATTTCTTGGAGATAATTCTACAATTTCATGCTGTGAAGTGCTCTACAGTCTTATATTTCCTGCACACGAACAGCATCATAATAATTCATTCCTTGTTGCGGCAGTTGTCATGGGCCAAAGCAATATGGCTGCGGGTGCAACAATCGGTTCAAATCACAACAGCAGAGCTAATGATAAAGAGATCCAGG
>JABMQB010000544.1 GCA_013203525.1 Mariniphaga sp. | reverse complement strand
TTATTATTATTTAAAATTATCTTAATTGTTTAACAAAAAAAAGCGGCTTACCGTGATTCGATAAGCCGCTTTTAAGCAATAGCAAAACCTCTTCACAATATTCTATGAATTTTAAAACGCCACCACCAATTATTTAAATTTATATTTTTCATATCTGTTTAAAATAAAAAAACCTGCTTTTTAAGAAGCAGGCCTTATAATATCGTTAAAAATCACAATATGGCTATAACTTCTCACTTTTAACAGTAAAAAGACCCCACCACGGAAGCCATATTGTATTTTTTTGTATCATTTTTTTATTCTTGTTGAGCAAAAGAAGAAAATATTTTGTTTAAAAACAACCTTATTCTGAAAAAAAATTAATATTTTTTATTTGTAAATTTCTATTGTGCCAGTGTAAACCTGAAACTAACTCCAAAATTGGTATTTGCAGTTCTAAAGGTATTTGATGTAAAAGGAGTATTAATAACCTTATCGAAATACAGGCGCAATTGAAACCTGTCGCTAAGCATATAATCAGCCGTTGTTTTAAGGTTAAATACACTAGTCCCGCCTGTAATTTGATTATCGGCCTCTACCAGTTTTCTTAAAATTGTTTTGTTTTTTCGGTATGTTAAATCAGCTGTAACGTTGAGGTCGTTTGAGTACGATTGTTGTGAATTTTTGGTTTTAATAATCAGATCCATTTGTGTAAACCTGAATCCAACCCCAAATCCGTATTCACTGCTTATTATTTCAGTTAACTGGTTATTTGCAAATGACATATTCAAAGTTCTTGTACGTTTGATATTTGCCCGGGTTGAGAGATCGTTGGCCCACATTATATCTATATTAATCAGCGGGCTGAATGATTCCTGTATGGTAACTGAATTAAATTCAAAGGCAGGGATAAAATTATTCTGAATATCTCTTATATAACTAAGGCCATTATCTTCAGTCATAAAGTTCAAATTAGTTAAAAATGAACCCACATTATATGACGAACGGTACGAGTGCGTAAAATTCAAAGATTGTATTATTCGGTTCAATCCTGGAATCTGATTAATCATTCCATCGTACGAAATTCTCCAGTTTGGCCTGATATGTTTAATGGATGGGAACATACCCAGTGAAACTTTTTCTGGATCTCTGTTTTGGTATGCTGCGAGGAAAGCAGGAACCATAACTTCAATGGATGTTGGGCCGTAGCCATCAGGAAATTCCTGATCTCCCCGGCTGTATCCTGAATTTTCACTTGAAGCACGTTCTGCAGCAAGCCGTTCTGCAATAATTACTCTATATTCGTTGAAATTCTCAAAAGCTTCGGAACGTTTAACTTCACTGTCGCCAATTGCAAAAAATGCAGTTCCCCATGTAAAAGTCGACATGGTAAATGCTCCGGTTTCTGAACGGCTATTACCTTCAAAAATACCTGTACTCTGGTTATAACTAAAGAACTCTCTAAAGTTTTTGGTAAATGTACGTTCAGCAGTGAGTTGTATACTTAAATCGGGAAGAGGTTCAATCGTTGAACGCACCGAAAATCTTTCAGTTTTACTTATTGAATAAGGAACATTAAGCAATGAATCGGAGGTTATCCAACCGTTTTGAGCAGCTTTCATCGGGAACTTTTCATCTTGCCAGCCAAAAAGGAATGGAACTCCCGGCGCATAACTTTCTATAAAATTATCGCCAAAAATTGCCTGGTCGGGTTTATAGTTAGTCCCACCGAATACTTTTGGTTCCGGAAGGTATCCAGGTAAAACCGTTCCACCTCGAATACTATAATCAACAGATATATTTTGTACTCCTATCAGCATACGTGTACTAAGTTCCAGAATAGTTTTCAATATATTATTTACTGTTTTAACACCAATAATTTTAACCGAGGCTCCGCTTACATCGACCGATGAAGTAAAAACAACTTTATTTTTATCAAGAACTTCCAAATCACCCTGTACAACTAATCCTTCTGAATTGGTTACTTCAATTGAAACCTCTTCTGTATTTAGTTTATGGTTTATTCTTTTTGGCAGGTTTGCCATTAGTGAAATATCTTCTTCACTATATGTAACTTCTTTTTGTTCGGCAGGTTGCCTTGTTGAAGGTTGAGGTGTACTTCTGGCTGAGGAATTTCTACTTTGTGAACTGTAACTTCGTCCGGTTCGTCTGTATTTTGAATTTATTTCTTTAAAATATGGAACCAGGTTATATAATTGAGTCAGGTTCATTGTAGTAATAAAGCTCAAATTTTGAGTATTTTCAATATAATTTCCTAATCTGATGGTATCAGCTGTAATAGGGCCCGCCTGCCAATTGTAAGTTCCTTTGTAGGTTGCGCGAGCATTCATAAATCTTAACAATTTGAATTTATTTAATGGGAGCTGATATGAAATATTTACATTATGGTTATAAATAGTAGGCCGGCCCATATTCCATAAATTATTCAGGATTGAATCTTTTTTCCATTGGTAATCATCATCATGCCTGTTAATTCGCCCCTCAGGCTCATCAATTCTGGAGGTGCTATTTGAAGAAAAATCAAATCGTAACGCACTGGTTACATTATATCGAAGATCGAAAAAACGGTTCCAAAGGAAATCTTTTTGATAGGTTCGTGGCAATCTCAGAGCAGGGTTGGTTATATTTCTTGCCTGAATTTCGTTATATCTTCTTGATAGGTCGGTCCTGAATGAAATTTGTGTTGGCAGAGGATAAAAGCCAAAATCTCCTATCAGTTTTAAAGGCCCTTTTTGTAAGAATTTAATCTTTTTAAAAGGTGAAAATATTTCGGACCTGTTGCTGTAATTGTATGAGAATAATCCCCGGTAATTTTTATTTATATTGTATTCAGTATTTATATTTCTTCTGAATGTTTCACTATAAGAATACGACAAGGAAAAGTTTTGTGGTGATATAATACTCGGTTTTGCTGATCCACTTTGCGGTTCTATTCTAATATTATTGAAATTAATACTCTTTCGTTTAATCAAATCCTGAGAGATATTTTTTATTGAGTCTCTTATATTAGCATTCTCAGCATTTCTTAACGATTCTTTAAGTTCAATATCAGGATCAAGCGGATTATATTTTGGATTTTTTGTGCTTTGGGAATATCCAAAATACATGGGTAACCTTACTCCTAATTTTTCAGGGAAAAATTTTCCCAGGTCGATAGACGATGCAATATCGTACTCAACCAGGTCTTCTAAACTACGTTCGTTAATTCGTCTTTCGATACTTCCAAAACCAGCAGAACGGGTTCGTCCGGCAAAAGTAACTGAGCCTAAATCAGCTAGTCTTGCCGTAATCCGGCCGTTAGCAGCCCAACCTCCCTCTTCATCAAAATCAGTGAGGCGCAGTTCGTTAACCCAAACTTCGATTGATCGGGGACCGGTATTTACTTGTTTTGTCCCATTCTTGATTCCAACCATCATTACTGCAACATTACCCAGGTTAGGGTTCCCTTTTATTTTTACCCTGTTTTTACCACCATACCAGCCTTCATGGGCAATTTCAAATACATCCTGCATACTAATATTTGAACCAACTTGCCTCATTTGGGCATTTCTTTGTTGTTTAGCATCTGTAAATAAATTTAGAGGAAGGTTAATCCTGTTTTCATCTGGCCAAACAATATATCGGTCTGATTCAATTTCACCATTATACCTTGATGTTGATGCAGGTGTTAATTTTAAAGGTACTTCGTATTCATAATAATTAAAATTGAAATCAGTTCCAATTCTAATAAAAAGCGATAGCTCATTATCTTCAATTTCATACCCTTCAATTTCTTCGGCATGTACCTCCATCCGTAACTTTTTATACAACCTAAAATCCATACCGATGTTTTTGTAGGCAGCTCTTGCGTCCCCTTGTTCAAGGTCGGTAACCTTTAGCATCATCGATTGTTCATTCAATTGACGAAGTTGTGGGTTTGCCGGATCAATTACACGGTCGATTTCAGGGGGGAGGATATAATTTATTGGTCGGCGGCTTCCGTTTTCTTCGATATTCACAGCCGAAACATCAAATTCTGTAGTGAGCGATGTAACATTATTTTCAGATAAATCCCTTGAATATCTTCTCCAATCGGCACGAACCAGGTTAAGTGTTGCAAACCTTAATATTACCGGATCGGCAAAATCATTTAAGAACATACGCATAAAACGTATCGATTTGAAATCGGATATTGAACCATATACCTGGTCGGGGGAACGTACCGGAATTTTAAACTGATACCATTTAACTGCTCCCGTTTCACCATTTTTTAATTGAATATTGGCTTCTCTTATATCGGTAATATAATTCTGCCCAAGAATCATATCTTCTTTTCTGATACTTACCTGATATTGATAATAACGTTCATATTCATTCAGGGTATTATCATCATTTATATCTTCAATATCGGGTAAGGTTGATGATGAAGTAGGGTAAGATTCAATTTTCATTTCGGTAGTTGGAGAATTCCCTTCAAAACCGTTATAATTTTTATATCGTTCGAGGATTCCTAATTGCTGTTCGTCGTAATCAGAACCTCTGAAATAATGATAGTTGTCTCCTGCAGGATCTCCCAAATAGTTATTTAATGCCTGTTGATCAAGAATATTTTGGATATCATTGATATATGGTTGAAAATAATCCTGTTCATCGCCATCGCTCAAACCATCAAGCCCAACATCCTGGTATTGCCGTGCTTCTGTGCTGGCATCAAACGAATTAACAAGCGATTGCTGGGTTGGGACACGACCCCAGATTGTTGTGTCAACATTTACAACTTCGCTTGTTGATGGTAACCCATTTTCAAAAGCTTTTTTTGAATCCTTTAAAATATCTTCTGAAATTTCACCGAAGTTAAAATAAAGATTACCTCCCTGATGTTGATTTAATTCATCGTTTGCAAAAGGATCCATTAACCAGAATTCGATAAACTCAATATTCTGCGATTCAAAATCGCTTGATTCGATTTTGCGCATAATTCCTCCCCAGCGTGATTTTGGATCGCGAAGGGTTCCGTCAGGATTTAATCCGGATGAATAAGCCGTAGGACGTGTGTCGAAATTATAAGGACCTCTTTCAGAAGGATAAAATGCAAGGTCTAAAATTGAAATATTTGTGGGTTGTCCAACAGGTGATTCTTTTGCCGGGAATATTTCTTTTTCAAAAACTTCCCTTACAAAATGGTTTGATTGAAGTTCTTTATCGTTTTTTATATGCGAAGGTGTAAGCGAATTATTTCTTAAAAATAAAGGGTCGATTACATACCATGCAAGTTTTGCGCGGTTAAATCCGTATTCCAAAGAATTGGATGTATTTGCTTCGGGGAATATTTGCTGGTATTGTGGTGTACTTGCAATTACCCAGGCTTGCTTTGTCCTCATATCGATGTTGGTTTTTGTACTTTCAAAATCATCGATATATGCAGTACCTCCTTTTTTAATAACTTTTGAATGTCCCGGATATAATTTTGCAACTTCTACTTCAATATCAATACTCGAAGGTGCTTTTGTATTATAAAATGGCAATTTATCAACCAGCTTGGTAATAAACTGGCTTTCTGTATAATATCTTGTATCTAAACCAACAATGGTATTGGAAATTGGATCTTCACCATAATCAACTTTTTGTGTTAACGGCCTTTCACGCATATGCAACATGGTTGCAGCAATATTGAAGTTGTCCGAGATTTCGTAATTTGCATGCGCTCCAATCATTGTTTTTTGTTGCATGCTAAAAAGGTCTTCACTTTCGGTTGATACCTGAATTGGAGTGTTTGCTTCTAACAGCCCCTGATTAATTATTTTCACACGGCCTAACGCATAGTCGACAGTATAGTCAACATTCTCGACTAATTCGCGGCCACCAGCTGTTACTTTAACCGAACCTTGTGCAAGATTTATAGATCCCACCGGAATTTCAGAACTTGAAGAACCTTTAAAACTACCTGTGATCAGGAATTTATTATGTTCGGCATCTTGTTCGGCAAAAGTTTTTGTAGAATCATATAATGTTTGAAAAACATACTTATCTATGAATTTTTGATCCTGCAATGAATCTGCCAGGCTTTTTCCAAAGGGTTCCAAAACCGGGAATATAATGTGAGCACTATTTGAATTTACGGTAATTCCTTCCACATAATCGAAAATACCATCTTTATAAGGATCTCTTTGTTTATTTAGTTTATCAAGATTAACAACCTCAAGGAGAATATGCCCTTCAATTCTACTGTCTGGCAGGTAATTTATATATGTGCCTATAGAGTCGTTATGGTACATTATATTTAAAATGAACTCATCATTTGACATTTGATAGGCATCCAGCTTATATATATTTTTCATCATCAGGTCCCAGGTGGGAAGTGATGGTGAAAGGTTTGTCCCTTTAATAAGTTTAAGGATCAGGGATTGAGGGGCATCAATCCCATCGGTTGAAAATTCGCCAACCTGATAGGTTTTTCCGTTTGCAGTAAAATTGAAAGCAATGGCTAATATTTCATCAGAATTTAAAGCCTGATTTAATGATATATATCCCAGTTGTTCATTTATTCTATATTCTGAGCTTTTAAGTTTTCTGGCATTTTCGAGTTTTTCAAAATCTCTACCACCTGTAAATGCACTACCAAATGAAGCCATTGTTGAAGTAATATTTTCTGCATCGCGTATGGCATTATAAGTAGTACTCATTTGTTGGTACAAGCCATTAGCTTCATTTGATGGGTATAAGTTATCCGGATATGGTAATCCTATGGTTTCCTGGAAATCGGGTATTTCATTGTAAATATTTGGTTCTTTTTCGCCTAGGTCCTGTAAAGCGATCAAATTTCGGGAATCGTTAAAATTACTTGATTTATTGGTTATCCAGACTTCAACTTTATTTATAGTAATATTTGACTGAACAAACTGCAGGTTACGTAGCGCATCATTATACTGATCTCTGAAATATTGTGCCAGGAAAAAATGCCTGTTGGCATCATAATCGTAAACAGGAATTTCAAAATTGGTGATTTGCGCTCCACCTTCAGTTTCAACCGAACGTGTTTCACCTTTGTGTTGTGAGAAAAGTGTAGTTAAAGTAAGTTTTCCGAATTGCATTTCAGCTTTTACACCAAAAAGGTTTGAAGCACCTGTGATAAGCGATCCGTTGAGTGGTAATGAAACGTTACCGGCTTCTATCCGTTTAATAATTTCATCCTCATCGCCGGTATATTCCAGGTTCATTTTATTTTCGTAATCGAAGGTTGCTTCAGTATTATAGTTAACCCTCATCTTCATTTTTTCACCAATTTCACCCGTTACATTCATTTGAATTTTTTCATCAAAATCGAATGTTGGAACTTTGCGTAATCGTTCAGGAATAGCTGGATTATCGGTTGCATTCATCTGATAACCAAAACTAACTTCGACATAGCCTTGTGGTCTGATATTGACAGTGTTGCCCCCAAAAATTCTATTGAAAGCTTCTCCACCAATAATAAGTTTTGGAATAAGTGATCCCTGTTGCTGCATGTCTTCAATATCGGTCCTTTGTTTCCAATAATCTTTAATAGATTTTTCGAAATCATAGTCCATATAATCATCAAGGGTCATTGTTTTTGGGAGGCGGTAATTAAAATCACCTATTTTCTGATAAAAAATATATTCACCTGTTAAAGGATCATATTCAATTTCATATTTAATATTTCCGGGTTTGTCTAAATAAAGTTTTGATGTGTCTCCTTCTGAAATTGAGAATGCAGGTTCGTCTTCAAATGGGTAAGGTAATGTTCCGGTTGTATCAATGCCAACCGTATCCTGAAGAATGGAATAAGTATCAGAAATATGATTGTTTTTATAGTTGATAGCTGGGGCAAAATAACTCACCCCCAGGAACCATATAAAAACGTTAAATGCGAATATAGTACGTACTAATCTTCTCAAGCTTATAATCTTTTTAACGCGTGTTTGATTACACTTTCAACTGTCAATCCCGGATTCTCATTTAAAATTTTGTCAAGTGTCTTTTCCGCATCCTTTTTTGCAAAGCCCAACATGACTAAAGCAGATAACGATTCATTTCGTATAGTATTGTCTCCACTTGTTAAAATTTGCCCTGTTTCCGCGAATTTCCCGAGTTTATCTTTCAGGTCGATTATTATACGTTGGGCTGTTTTGGCACCAATTCCTTTTATACTTTTTAGAATATTAACATTATCGGTGGAAATAGCAGAAATAATTTCATCAGGGCTTAAAGATGAAAGCATCATTATTGCTGTATTTGCACCAACTCCATTTACCGAAATAAGACTTCTGAAAAGTTCACGTTCTGCATCTTCCGCAAAACCGAACAGCAAGTGTGCATCTTCACGGACCAATTGGTGGATTAGTACTTTTGTGGTTTTTTCTTTATTTAATTTTGAATATGTATTTAACGAAATTTTGATTGAATAGCCAATGCCCCCGGTTTCAACTACGATATATGCCGGATTTATTTCAGTTATTTCCCCTTTAATAAATTCATACATAACTGACGATTTTAAATATCGGTTTCTTCTTCTGCTTCAATATCTACACTTTCATCAACATGGTTAGGATTAATCTCATATTTTTTTAGTGGATTTTTTGAAATTTCGGAATAAATCTCCCGGTTTTTGAATAAATCTATGGCCAGATAAAGAGCCTCTCTAAATGATTCAGCAGATGCTTTCCCTTCGCCTGCAATGTTGTAAGCAGTTCCATGTGCCGGTGAAGTTCGTATCACTGGTAATCCGGCGGTAAAGTTAATTCCTCTTTCAAAAGAAGCCAATTTAAAAGGGGTAAGGCCCTGGTCGTGGTACATTGCAAGGGTTGCGTCAAATTTAGTATAATCACCTGATCCAAAAAAGCCATCCGCGGAATAGGGACCCATTACTACGACTCCTTCATCCCTGGCTTCTTTAATTGCAGGTTCAATAATTTCCTTCTCTTCGTTTCCAAGTAATCCATTGTCGCCAGCGTGAGGATTCAACCCTAATACTGCAATACGAGGTGCAGTTACGCTAAAGTCTTCTATCAATGATTGAGCAATTATTCTTATTTTAGATATTATTAATTCCCTGGTAAGACTTTTTGAAACTTGTTCAAGTGGTATATGGCCGGTAACAATACCAATTCTCATCTGCTCGCTTACCATAAGCATCAGATAATCAGTAACATTAAATTTTTGAATCAGATATTCAGTATGCCCGGGGAATGAAAATTTTTCACTTTGGATATTATCCTTATTAATAGGAGCAGTAACTAAAACATCAATCTCGCCATTATACAGATCATCAGCGGCTCTTTCAAGTGCAGCAAAAGATGACTCCCCTGCCATTTGAGTAGATTTTCCTAATTCAACCCGGATGTTGTCATCAATACAATTTATGATATTTGCCTTTTTGGAGGCTGATTCACCAGGATTTCGAATGTGGTTAAAACTCAGATTATCAATATCGAGTGCTTTTCGGTGGTAAGCTGCTACTTTTGGAGAGCCATAAACAATTGGAGTACACATCTCCATAA
>JABMQB010000543.1 GCA_013203525.1 Mariniphaga sp. | reverse complement strand
GTTCAACATTGGAAGAACAGTTTCTATCCGTGTTTTTATAATGTCATTAGTTTCCATTGTTTTTTTACAAAGGTAACTAATATATTTGTATTTTGGACATGTTATTTATTGACACTTCCTAAGCGCCGATACACCGGTAACTTTCTCTTTTACAAGAATAGGATTCAAAAAGACTTCAAAATAGAAAATGCTGCCCTGGATTGTTTCATTGAATTCAAAAGATATTTTTTCTCCGGAAAAAACAGTGTCATATTTTGGTTTCCAAAATGCTTTTAATTCAGGAGAAAGAATGTTAATTAGACTAAGGCCAACTTTTAATTCTACCTGATATGCAGCAAAATAAGCATCTCTAAAATAATCATTGCAAACAATTATCTTATAATCATTGTCAATAGACCAAATAGATTCATTCCTGTTATTTACCAATGTATTTAAATTCGATTCCGAAACAATCAAAGCATTTTCTGCTTGTTTGCGTTCGGTAATGTCATGAATAATTGAATGTAGCAAATCCCTGTTCCCGATTACAAGTTTGCTACTGTATACTTCAACATCCCTAACCGAACCATCCTTCCGCCGGTGCCTGAATTCGAACTGAATTCTATCCCCGGATAATACCTTGTCCATTTTCTTTTTAACTTCTTCCGGTGTAAGAGTATTGATCTCGTCAATTCTCATCCGTTTCAATTCTTCACAACTCCATCCATAATAGGCAGCCGCGGCATTATTGGCGTCAATAATCGCCCCTGAAACTGGGTTAATTAACAATTTAATGGCGGAATGTTCTTCGAATAACCTGCGGAATTTTTCCTCACTATCCTGCAGGGCTTTTGCTGCTTGAATGCGTTCAGTAATGTCTAATACTGTAAAAGCAACCCCTTTACTTAAATCATCCTGATCAATTGGGGTTGAATTTAAAATGACATCTATCAGTTTTCCGTCTTTTCTCAAGAAGTGAGTTTCTATCGAACCTGTTCCATGTTTTTCTATTTCCTCATATTTATATCTTCCAACCCGTTCAAATTCCGCATCATTTGGGTATAAAATTCGTGAACTTTGTCCAATAAGTTCATCAGCCGGGTAGCCGGTTATTTCATACATGCGATAATTAACCTCCATTAGAATTCTATTACTTACCACCCCAATTCCAACTGGTGCCGAACGAAAAATGCTTTGTATCCTCGATTCCTGGTTCTTAAGTATTTCTTCTGCTTGTTTGCGTTCGGTAATGTCAATCGCCATACCACGAACTCCTACAGCTTTGTTGTCCTTGAAAATAATATTTGAATTCGTTAAAAACGGAAATGTCGATCCGTCTTTTCTTAAAGCAATATATTCAATACTGGCTAATTTTTCCCCTTCCAATAATCTTTTTGTCATCTCTTTCATTCTATCCCATTCTTCAGGGATGAATCCTGTAAGTATATTAAGGCCTTCTTCTATTTCCTTTTGAGAATATCCAAAAATGTCGAGTCCTTGTTTGTTTAGATAAGTCAAATTCCCATTTAGATCGAATTCATAAATCATCTGTGGGAATAAATCTATCTGCAAATCGAGTTTTTCTGCACTTTCCCTCAGTGCTTCCTTAGATTGCCTGCGTTCGGAGTTATCATTAACAATAGATGCTTTAAATAAATTATACTCCTGCTTAATTTTCTCCAACTCCTTAATGAGTTCTTCTTTGGTTTTATCCTGGCCTTTCATAATTGCAAATTAATTTAAACAATCAAAATGTTGGATTGTACAACCAAATTGGTAGTTATTTTCTCACTATTAGTAAAATGTATATTTTGCGATTATCCAATAATACCACGCAAATTACGATAATTATTCATAAATAACTTCTTTCAAAATTTGATTTGATTGGAAAAACTATTTCTGAACTTTTACCTTTTTCTTGTCTATCCAGTAATAAATAATAGGAAGCACCAACAAAGTTAAAAATGTTGAAGTTATTAATCCGCCAATAACCACAGTAGCCAGAGGCCGTTGTACTTCGGACCCCGGGCCGGTATTAAAAGCCATTGGTATAAAACCAAGACTTGCAACCAATGCGGTCATTAATACCGGGCGCAAGCGATCGACCGAACCCTCGATAATTGTTTTTTTCAGATGCGCGGTTTTATTCTCCTTTCGCAAATTATTGATGTGGTCGATTAATACAATTCCATTTAAAACGGCTACACCAAACAGAGCAACAAAACCGATGCTTGCCGAAATAGAAAGGTACATGCCACGAATCCAGAGAAGAAATACTCCACCAGACAAAGCAAATGGAAGATTTAGAAGAATTAATAGGCATGTCAACAGAAAGTGTAATTCGTGTAATGAAAGATTTTAAAGACGGTGGATTAATAAAGTTTGAAGGCAAAGACATTGAGTTAATTAATATTGAAAAGCTCATGAAAATAAGCGAATTAGGATAATTCATAAATTTATAATGAACTTATGTTTGCATTAATGTTGTGTTTGCATTATATTTGTAGTTGATTATTAAATAATTAACAAAATAAGTAAAAATGAAAATATTAATTACATCAAAAGGTAACAGTTTGAATTCGAAGTTCGATTTAAGATTTGGAAGGGCAGGCTGGTTTTGTATTTACGACGATAAAAACAAAACAACAAAATTCATTGAAAATGAAAATGTAAATGCAAATGGAGGGGCCGGAACAAAAACTGCTGAAAAAGTTGCAGAACTTGGAATTAAACAAGTTATCTCCGGAGATTTTGGTCCAAAAGCAAAATCTTTATTGGAAAGGTTTAAAATTCAAATGATAATTATGGATGAGGGGAGCAAAACAGTTCAGGAAATAATAAACAAAATCCAGAACTAAAGTAAGTCAATTTTGTTTGGATGAGATGAAACAAAAGTTAAAATATCTATTCGTAATAAGTTTGATTTTATTCTTGCAAACAGGTTGCGAAAAAATAAATCAACTCACGGTTTTCGATTTGGACTACAACTCACAAGTTGCAATTGAATCGGTTATTGGTATAAACCTTCCTTTTTATTTAGCCACTCCGAATATCACTACCAATTCCCAATCAAGTTTCGAGGTTAATGACACTCGCAAAGATTTAATAGAAGAGGCTACGCTAAAGGAGTTAAAACTTCAAGTATCAGTTCCTGACGATGGTGATTTTAGCTTTTTAGAGTCTATTAAAATATACATCAGTAGCAAAAATCTTGAAGAAAAACTGATTACCGGGAATGAAACTGTTGATCCTGAAGCCGGGAATATTTTAATTTTAGAAACATCGAACCACGATTTACAAGAATACATTAAGAATGATCAAATAGCTTTGAGGATAAACACAATTACCGATAAGCTACTCTTAACAGATTATACAATTGACATTAATTCAATTTTTACGATTGATGCCAAAATTTTAGGAATTTAATTTTAAAACAAAAACAAAATGCCAGGATTTAACAGAACAGGGCCCGCCGGACAAGGTTCAATGACGGGCAGAAAAATGGGAGCCTGTGCAAGCAACGACTACCCGGAAAATGATGTGCGCTTTAATGCGGGAAGAGGATTTGGAAGAGGATTCCGAGGAGGCTTTAGCCGCAATCGGGGAATGGGATATGGTTATGGATTTGGTTACCGACATGGCTTCCAAAACCAGAACTTTGAAACCCTCCCAGAAGGTTCAGAAAAGACAATTATTGAGAATGAGATTAATACACTCAAAAATCAATTGTCTTTGTTAGAAGACAGACTTTCAAAAACAAAGGAAGATTAAAATTTCAGAGATGGAATAACCACAAGTAATTGTTATTCCATCTTTTTATTAATTGAATTTAATAACAAAGAAATGAGAAATTCAGGAAGAGGAGTATACATGGGACAAGGCCATGGCTTAGGCCAGGGTGGTGGCCGTGGAAGGAATAAAGGTGGTTCTTTTGGTATTGGTGGTTATTGTGTTTGTGCTAAATGTGGGGCAAAAACATCGCATCAAAGCGGTGTAAAATGCACAACTTTGAAATGCCCCGATTGTGGACATACCATGATCCGCGAAGAATTGCTCACTAAAAAATAAAACCGTATTTAATAACTCAATTTAAAAGAAAAATAATATGAAGTTTGCTATTCCAATGTTAAATGGCCAGATAACAGCACATTTTGGTCATTGTGAAAAATTTGCTGTTGTTGAAACAAAAGACAATCAGGTAATTAATGAAGAAATGCTGACACCTCCTGTTCATCAACCAGGGGTTTATCCAAGGTTTTTAGCCGACCAGGGTGTTGAAGTAATTATCGCCGGCGGAATGGGACAACAAGCCCAAAATTTATTTGCACAAAATAATATTAAAGTATATATGGGAGTTGCTTCCGGAACATCTAAAGAGTTGGTCGAAAACTATTTAAACAATCAGCTGGACACTGGCGACAACCTTTGTACGCATTAAAATGAAAGATGTAATTTTACATCCAATCGGGGTAATTAATACGCCATATAAATCGCCAAAAAATATTCCTATCCAAGGGCGTTTTGACGATAGTGTGGAAGGTTGTTGTGTTCTGCACGACATGTATTCCGGTGGATTATTACATCTTGATGGATTTAGCCATGCCATTTTAATATATCATTTTCATAAATGCGAAAAAGTAGAAATTAAAGCCAGACCTTTTCTTGAACCTGAAGAACACGGCATATTTGCCATTCGCAGCCCGTACCGTCCTAATAAAATTGGTTTTTCAATAGTGAAAATTAAAAAGATTATTGAAAATAAATTATTCTTTTCTCAGGTAGATATTTTCGACAGCACTCCTCTTCTTGATATTAAACCTTTTGTTAAACATTTTGACAACCGTGAGAATGTAAAATCAGGTTGGGTCGACAAGCATTTTAAAAATGGTAACATTCCCAATGAAACAATATTAAACAAAGAATGAAGATTGCAGTTGCAAGCGGAAAAGGTGGTACAGGTAAAACAACAGTCTCGGTAAATCTTTACCGTACTATTGGAAAATACTTTGATAAAAACATTCGATTAGTAGATTGTGATGTAGAAGAACCAAACGATGCCATTTTTTTTCACGATCTAAAATTGGTAGAAAAAAAAGAAGTACACCAACTTATTCCAAAAATTGATGTGGAAGCCTGCACTTTTTGCAGGAAATGTGTGGAGTGGTGCGAATTTAACGCAATCACAATTGTTAAAAGCCTTGGATTTGCCGAAGTGAATAACGATTTGTGCCATTCGTGCGGAGCTTGTAGTGTAGCCTGCGAATTTGGTGCAATTACTGAATATCCTCAACCTCTGGGAATAATTTCACATTTCGATACTGGTATTGGAAATGGGTTTACCGAAGGTCGGCTGGAGATTGGTTCTGCCATGCAAACCATGCTTATCAAAGAGGTGAAAAAAGAGGTGTCGCAAAATAGTTCCGTAATTATTTACGATGCCCCTCCCGGAACCAGTTGTCCGGTTGTGGAAACAGTTTCCGACGCCGATTATATTGTATTAGTAACCGAACCAACTCCATTTGGATTGCACGACCTTAAAATTACAGTTGATTTGTTAACTGATTTGGCAAAACCATTTGGTGTAATTGTTAACAAAGCCGGATTGGGTTCTGACGAAGTGTACAGCTATCTCGATAAAAAAAATATTGAATTCCTGGGCGATATTCCTTTTACAAAAGAATATGCAGCCAATTATGCATCAGGAAATATCTTTGAAAATATACCAACTGAAATTGAAGGTACCTACATGGATATTGCAGAAGAATTAATGAGTAAAAGAGTATTGTTATGAAGGAAATTACCATTTTAAGCGGTAAAGGAGGTGCCGGAAAAACAAGCGTTGCAGCAGCAATTGCATCGATTGCACAAAATGCTGTATTTTGCGATAACGATGTTGATGCGGCGGATTTGCACCTTATTTTTAATCCAGAAATAAAAGAAAGCTACGATTTCGATAGCGGAACTGTTGCGGTTATCGACACTGAAATCTGCACCAATTGTGGTTTGTGCGAAGAACATTGTCATTTCGATGCCATTCATCTAAATTCTTCGGAACAATTGGAAGTGAACCCGTTTCAATGTGAAGGGTGCCGGTTGTGCGAACGTATTTGTCCTGAAAATGCTATCGAATCTGTTCATAATTTAAATAACCACTGGTATGTTTCCGAAACTCGGTTTGGAACACTCGTACATGCAAAAATGGGGCCGGGCGAAGAAAACTCGGGAAAACTGGTTACCGAAGTCAGGCGAAAAGCAAAAGAAATTGCGACCGGTATAAAAGCTGATTATATTATCAATGACGGCCCTCCCGGAATTGGTTGTTCAGCAATTGCTTCGGTTACGGGAACCGACGCAGTATTGCTTGTTATCGAGCCAACACTTTCGGGATTACACGATGCCGAACGTTTAGTCGAATTAGTTAATTCTTTTAATATCCCTGTTTTTGCAGTGATAAATAAATTTGATATCAATACAGAAATTACGAATAAAGTAGAAAATTACTTAATCGAAAATAAAATTCCTTTGGTGGGCAGTTTACCTTTCGATACTAAAATGGTAGAATCTATGGTTCACAGAAAAACCATTATTGAATACGTTCCTGAGGAAAATATTAGTCGTGAATTTTATTCTATTTGGGATAAAATCGTTCAAAACTGAATGTGGAAAAATTGAAAGCAATTAAATAAGAAATAAGAAAAAGGATGGAATGCGACCAATTATTTTCCAAGTTCCACTTTGTAATTTATGATGATACTATATAAAGCTGGCAAGTATTTAAAATTGTGATTTAAGATTGAATATTATGTATGAGTACCTCTTTGGCCCTGTCCCCTCGCGAAGATTAGGAATGTAGCTGGGCATTGATTTGGTACTCCATTATTACAAAACTCGAATTATAATGCAGGTTTAAATAGTAATTGGAATAGTATCGAATTATCGCATTGGAAGAGCTATGCGAATGAAATGGCAAAAATTCTTAAGCATTATTTTACAAATGGTATTTATAAAGTATCGTATAATTTTCCTTTTATAGAAAATAATGGGGGGGGAAATTATACTTTCACATACACTTTGGGATACACAAAGCAAAATTTTCAAACAATAAGATTGGTTAAGAAAAATTTTAGAAAATCAAAAGGAAATTCTATATATGGATACTTATAATATTCACCGTAGAATAGGTTGGTGTTATCAACAGTTAATTAATTGAAAAAACGAGCAAATCATACAATGCAAAAAACGGTCTCATTGATCACCCAAAACCGGAATCGTTGACCATTTAATAGATAAAAATATATTTTGAAAAAGATGTAATGCAAAACGCTATACTTCAGTTGATTATGAATTTATAAATTCTGAAATGGGGTGGTCAGTCAATATCGGTAAGGCTGGATTCAAAAACCGGAGAGAGGTGGTCAATGAGACCGGATTTTCCACATAAAAGCATATTCCAAAATTTTGATTAACGTTTAGGTTTCCTTAGCAGAAATCTATTCTTGGAGTAAGACCCGCCCATTAAATCAGCTATTACTTTGGTTCTTGTAAATTGTTCAAATTTTTTTTAAGAAAAAACAGTAATAGGAATAGACAATATTAAACCGGGAACACCCCAAATATAATCCCGTAGAATCAGCATTATTAAAACTGTTATAACATTTGTCGAAAATATTTTCCCATAAAAATTATTGTCAATAAGTATGTTCAAGATTTATTTTTTATAAAAGAAAAGAACTCCCATAATTGTAGTTATCCCAATTGTTTTTTCCGGGCTTGAGGTTAATTATAACTTAACACTTTCCACGGGCACAAGGGCTATTGGTAATAAAGAAGCCCAAAAATGCTCCAACTAAAATACTCTGCACAATTTCGTTTTGTGGCATTTTATCCGTATGCACCCCTTCGGTGAAATAGTAAAATGCAAAACCTGCAATGGCGCCAATAAGAATATAAATTATTGTTTTTTTGAAATGCGGATTATTCAATTTTCTCTGTATCCAGTTCCCTTCCTGTTCTAATTCCAGCCTTTTAAATTTCATTTTATATATCTACATATTTCGATACGAATATATATAATTTTTCGTAAACTTAAATACTATATTCAACTTTTCTGTCTGGATTTGAAAATATGATTGATCACAACTTGCCATCCTTTCTGCTCATTCCTGAACTAACTAAACTAATAGTGAAATTTACAAAACATTCTTTTATATATGTGCTCCATCGTAAAATAAAGGCGAATCCGGACCAAGTGGAATATTAAAATAAATCCAGGCTATCAGTAGTAATGTCCAGGCAATAAAGAATATAATAGAGTACGGAATCATGGTTGAAATAATGGTTCCAATACCGGCATTTTTATCGTATTTCTGAAAAAAGGCAATTATTAAAGCAAAAAAGCTCATCATTGGAGAAATTATGTTTGTAACACTATCGCCAATGCGGAATACCGCCTGCGATAGCTCCGGAGAATAACCCATGAGCATAAAAATTGGAATAAATACAGGGGCTAATATTGCCCATTTAGCCGAGGCACTACCCATTAACATATTAATTGTAGCGGCAAACAGGATAAACAGAATCATTAAAACATAAATATTCAAATTGGCCTCTTGTAAAGCTTCGGCACCATTTACAGCCAAAACAATGCCCAGGTTACTGACTTTAAAATATGCCACAAATTGTGCAGCAAAAAACACCAGAACCAGATAAGTCGCCAGTGTTTTCATGCTGTCGGCCATCCCCTTCATTATATCGGCATCGTTTTTAAATCTGCCAACGGTTAGCCCATATACAACGCCCATGGTTCCGGCAATTAAAAATAACAAGGTAACTACACCTTTTAACAAAGGCGAATGCAACAATGAACCTTGGGCATTTCGCAAAATGCCATTCCCGGGAATCGATCCAATTAACAATAAAATAAGAAAACCAAGAAATACAAATGAAGCATTCCGCAATCCTTTTTTTTCGATTTTGGTCAAACGGTCCAGACTCCTGATTTCATCACCATCGGGTACTTTATAATTTCCAAAGCGGGGAGCAATAATTTTTTCAGTAATCCAGGTTCCAATTATCGAAATCATAAAAGTTGATACGATCATAAAATAGTAATTTGCTGTTGGGTTAACAGTATAATTTGGGTCAACAATTTGAGCGGCTTCCTGTGATAACCCGGCAAGCAGAGGATCTATTGTTCCGAGAAAAAGATTGGCACTAAAACCACCTGAAACACCAGCAAAAGCTGCTGCCATACCAACAATTGGATGTCTTCCTACCGCGATAAAAATAATACCAGCCATAGGTATTAATAATACATAACCAATGTCGCTGGCCATGTTTGACATAATACCTGCAAAAACTACTACAAAAGTTAACAATTTTCGAGGAGCTTTTAGCACCAATAATCGAATGGCAACAGCAATTAAGCCGCTGCTTTCGGCAATGCCAATGCCAAGCATAGCCACCAAAACAATTCCTAAAGGAGCAAAATCAGTGAAATTACGAACCGTATTTTCCAAAATAAAATGTAATCCGTCAGCCGAAAGTAAGTTTTTGGCTTGTATTATTTCACCTGTTGCCGGATGTAAAATTTGCCAGTTTAGTAAATGGCCAATGAATGAAATTATGAGGGTTAGAACAGCAAGCAGAAGGAAAAGTGTTGCCGGATGCGGCAAGGCATTCCCTCCACGTTCAATAATATTTAAAAAACGCTGCATTAACGATTTTTTCGATTTTATAGGCATGGATTTGAATTTAAACAGTTCAATTAATTTGTTTTAATTAATACTTTAACTTGTTATTCGTTTTCGTTTTAATCTTATCTGAGGTTTTGGTCCTGCCATGAGATCTGCAATAACCTTGGTTTTAGGAAACTGTGCAAAAACAATTTTAAGGAATACAGTAATAGGAATCGACATAATTAAACCTGGAACATTCCAGATGTAGCCCCAGAGCATTAACATTACTAAAACGGTTATCACATTCAAAGAAAAGGTTTTCCCCATTAATACCGGTTCTATAATTCCCCCCATTAATACTTGAACTGCTATAATG
>JABMQB010000542.1 GCA_013203525.1 Mariniphaga sp. | reverse complement strand
GTTTAATAACACACCATAGGGACATAAAAATCGGCAATATGGTCGTGCAATAAACATTCCCATCAGTAAAAAAGTTACACCAAGAACAATCATATGAAATGGTGCATCCATCCTGAAAATACCAATAAACGGATCGTAGCGGCATATTATAAAATCGGTGCCGGTTGCTGCATAAAGTACTGCCAACCCTAGGTACAAATATGGAAAGATCCCCAATGTTTTCCGAAGCCAGCGGGGCATAGATAATGGTTTTATTATAACCAGGTCTTGTATGGCTCCCAATGGGCAAGCACCCGCACAGAATGTCCTGCCAAAAAACAAGGTATATATTAACGGTAAAAGAAAAAACAGTAACGCTGTAATTGAAATTGCATAGGCGGAATCAAAAAATGTAAAGGTTACATTCTGAATCGCGCCAATTGAACAAATACATCCATTCCGGTAAAATCCAAAATATATCATTGAAAAAACAGAAAGCCATAAAATCCCATGTCTCGATCGTCTTTTTAATGCAAAATAAGACGCAAGCGATAACACACCAAGCAAAACTACAACATCCATATACTCCATTGCACCAGAACGGGGTTCCGGGGTATTAGGATCAGGTTGTTCATATCCGCTATCAAATTCCGGTTTAGGAAACCTTTGCTGCTGCGCCGAAACAAATAGTGTGAAAAATAATAAGGTAAAAGTTAAAAATATGTGGATTTTTTGTTTCAAATTATTCAGTTTAAAGAATTGAATTTATAGCTAAATTTGGTTTTCTATAGTTTTAATGTCTTCTTGTACTCTGTAAATCAATCATTCAGTCACTCAGTATTTATGCTCCTGCCCAGCTACCTTTTACCTGATACGCCTCATCAGCTTTTACACGATTTATAGCATCATTAGGGCAAACCCTGGCTATTGAACATTCATTACAATTCAGGCAGATATTATGCATTATCTGAAGATGTAGGGAACCATTCCCAAAAGCTGTACAACCTTTTACACATTTTGCACAACCAATACACAAATCCTCATTTATGATGTACTCAAAATATGGCTCTTCAATAAATTTGCGTTCGATGGCAGCGGTAGGACAGAGCTGGCTTTCAGCAGCAGTGGACCGTTCAGGTGCATCAGGTTTCAAGTAACCGCCACATAAATCGCAATACCCGCAAAGGTCGTATGCATGTACACATTTTACTGCCGATGGATTTAACACACATTCAGTTGCACAGCGCCCACACTGGGTACACTCAAATGGGTCGATTTGCCAAACCCATTCATCCTTGGTAGATTTTGTAAAAGCCATAGCTCCCAAACCTCCAACTGCCAGCCCGAGTGTTATTCTGGCTCCCTTTTGGATAAACTCCCTTCTGTTTTTAGCTTTCTTTTCCATCTTCTTTCTGTTTTTCAGCCTGTGGTAGAGCACATTTTGCAAAGCGGTTACAACTGTTGCAAACCGGGGAAATGGTACATTCCGATGCTGATGCAATCCGGTTATTAACAGAAAAATAAATTACAATTGCACCTATTCCTCCAAGTATTAACCACCTTCCGCTGTTTTTTACAAATTCCCTTCTCTTCATATTTTTTTTTAATAGCAATACCCTCACTTTGAGTGGGATCATCGCTGACTTATAAGTAAATTAGATAGGTTCAAATAACCTTATCATTTTTTTATCAAAATCGAGGGCATAAATATTTCCCTCTTCATCGGCGACAACTTCCGGGGCATGGCCTTCATCAATAAATTTATCAGGTGCAGCAACCACACATTTAAATTCTCCCGAAGGTTTATACACCTTCACGCGAACCAGGCCTTTTTCGCTGGTAACAAATGAGCCATCGGGTAAAAACGTAAAATGAGCAGGATTACAACAACCACCAAACCCCTCAATACTTACCACGGAAGTTTGCCTCCAGAACTCCCGCATCCTCCCGTCTACAGTATAATTTTCGAGGGCATGGTTTCCTGTATTTACAACCCATAAATCGCCATAAGAATTGAAAGCCAGGTCGAAATAGGCACTTGCAATAATAAAACCATGCAAGGCAGCTTCTTCGTGTTTGCCTTCAAAATCCCCAATTTTTTCACCATCGACATTATAACGGTGAACTTTCCGCATTCCTGCATCAGCAATAAACAGTTCGCTTTCCCACACTGCCAGTGATGTAATTACAGATTTCTCTTCAAGATTATCCCATTTTCTAATTAATTCACCCTTTTGGTTATAAGTAGAAATATAGTCTTTAAATCCAATAAAAATTTTACTAGAATCCAAAGTTATACATGATGGAATATCGCTCAGTTCAATTTCCAAATCCAACGAACCATCCAAGTTAATAACCTGTAATAATTGATCTCCTAGTACATACAGTTTTCTGTTACCTAACGCAATACCCTCAAGTTGTGTAAAGCTTAAACGGAAATTTTTGGTTTCTTTATATTGAATCAATTCAGGATCAACTTCCTTGTATTCATCGATACTATATGCATAAGGATTTTCGCCTTGTTTATCGGGCCTTGTTGAAGAAAAGTCGCCAACAATAACCACAACCACAATTATGGCTAATACGATCAGAAATATTACAATACCTTTATTTTTCATCTTATAAACGTATATCGATACAAACCATTTTTTTTGAGTCGCGCAATACAAGGAATCCATCGGCAAGTGCAAACGGAGCCCAAGCATCATGAGCATCTTCGATAACCTTAACCTGCTCCAGTTTTATAAATTCATTAACACTGGGCCTTAAGATAGTGAGAACTGCCTGATCGTCCAATATAAAAAACTTATTATCCGCAATAAAAAAGGGGCCTAAACCAAACCTTGCCTCTTTCCCACTCGACCAGATTACATTTTTTGTATCGTCGGGGTGGACACAAACAAACTGATTACGTAAAGCGCCACCGTCTTTTGGAAGAATTCCAAATAGATGTCCTTCCCAATACACGGGAGTTTGCTGTTCGCAAGCCAATCCATCTTTCGGAGGATATTCATCAATAACTGAAGTAGTATAAGTACTGTTTTCTTCTGAAAGCTGAATAACCATTGAACCGGCACCGTAACCAGCAGTAAGAAAAATCTTACCGTCGGGTAAACAAACCGGAGATGGAGCAATTACAGAATGGTTCCATGCGGGTGCTTCCCATAGGATTGTTCCTGCATCGGGGCCATCGGCAGCAATACCAACCAATCCGCCAATTGCGCTGTAAACATACATTTTCCTTCCCCCAAATGTAAAGGGCACTACCGATGAGTGTGACATTTTCCAGCCATTTGGATTTGGAACATCCCATATTTTCTCTCCGGTTTCGCAATTAACAGCAATCATCAGGGAAGTCCCGCCAATTCCGAGAATTGCATTTCCATCATCGATAAGGGCACATTGCCCGGTGTACCACATTGGAATCTCAACTTCGTAATCTTTTTCTATATCAATTCCCCAACGGAAATCACCTGTTTCCCGGTCAACACACATAGTATGGCAACGTGGCCCAATTGTAAGAATATAATCTTCAGTAACTGCCGGAACCGTACGAGACATGCCATGGTTTCTTTTAATCCTGACTTTATACCAACGTCGCCAAATTTCTTCACCTGTTACAAGCGAGTGGCAGCGCAATACATCGGCACGTTCTTCTTCATCGTAATCAAGTAAATATACCAAGCCGTTATAGATAGCTGCCCCTGAATGCCCTTCTCCCAAATCGAGCGACCAAAGTATTTCAGGGCCTTCAGCTCCAAAACTTTCTTTCAATTTAATCGGAGATTTTGAAATGTTATCCAGGTCTTCTCCCCTGAACCGCGGCCAGGTTTCGGTTAATTCTTCATAATCTTCGGTGAAACGTTCAAAGCTTTCCCCAATTTCAATATTTTCCTCAATTACTGCACCCACTCCCCGATTATCTAAACCCGGAAGGCTCTGATTAAACTCTTTTGTTGGATTAGCCCCAAGCCACCATGCAAATACAACCACCGCTAAAACAGTTGTAATACCAATAATAATATTTTTTAATAGCTTAGGATTCATCATTTTTGATATTATAAATCATTAGTACTTCACCATGCCTTACAAATAGTTTTCCATCATAAATAGCAGGATGAGACCAATATGGGCCATTTCCTTCTGTAATCTTTATCGAACTAACGATATCAAATTTTACCAGACTTGGATTTACTAAAGCTAAGGTACCACTTTTTTCCTCTAACATATAAAGCATCCCATCGGCAAAAATAATTGAACCTTTGTTATACCATTCGGTTTCCCAATTTGTTTCTCCGGTTTCCCAATTAATACTTGCCCATCTGCCTTTGGAATTATTTTGCCAATTTGCTCCATAAAGGTTGCCATCTACATGGACTACTCCCCCATGGTGGTTATCAAGGTCATAATTTTTCCATTTTTCAGAAATTAATTCTCCATCTTCAGAAATTATATACATAATTCCGGGATGATCATAACCACTGGTGACAAAAAGTTCACCATCAAAATAGATAGGAGGATTTGTGTTTCCACCTTTTCCCTGCCGGTGAGTATGGTATTGAATTAAATTGGTATGCCATAAAATACTTCCATTCTCGGCAAGAATACCAAATAGTTTCTCCGATGTTTGTGCCACTATTATATCCACACCATTATGATTTATTAATACTGGCGATGCATAAGATTTTGCACCTCCAAGGCTTTTAGTTTTCCAGGCTAATGAGCCATTATTTTTATTCAAAGCGATTATTGTATTTCGCTCTCCACCGGTTGTATAAATAACAACATCTTTATAAACAAGGGGTGATTCGGCATCGCCATGGTTATATATTGCCGTTCCATATTTATCTTCTGAATTAACTACCCAAACCAATTTTCCGTTTTCAGCATTAACACAAGCAATTTGACCCGTACCACTGGCAACATACAAATTACCATCAGAATATGTCGGTGTAGATCTGCTTTCTGAGTAAGTCCTGATCCATGACCTGCCATAGGGAGTTTCCCATAAAAAATTTCCTTTCAGATTATATGCCGACATTACATCTATTGTGTCATTTTTTTGTCCTGTTACAAAAATTTTATTTTCAGCTACAATTGGATGAGAATATCCTTTTCCAATTCCTTCGATTTTTAATAATAACTCAGGCCCATTTTCCGGCCATTGTTTTAAAAGCCCATTCCCATTATAAATCCCGGTTCGATCAATACCCCTGAACTCGACCAATTCCTGAGAAAACGCTACTTGAAAACTCAGGAAAAACATTATCAAAACAAAATATATTTTCATATCTTTTATAAAGGCCTTAAAGATAAATATTTTGTATTCCTGAATTTGTTAATGAGTTCTTAACAGACTTAATTATAATGCTTTTAAATTATAAACAAACAGGGCTTCACCGTGCCTTAAATAAAGTTTTTGGTTGGCAATATACGGATGAGCCCAATGAGGCCCGCTCCCTTTTGTGATTTTAAACTGAGAGATAACTTCAAACCCATCAGGATCAGGCTTTACCAAACCTACATTGCCTCGTTCGTTATAACAATACAACATTTCATCGGCCATTATCATTGAACCTTTGGTGTCCCACTTGGTAACGTATTTTATTTCGCCAGTTTCCCAATTCATACAAACCCATCTTCCCTGGCTATTACTTGTCCAGTTTGAACCATAAACATATCCATCATGAAGCACCATTCCTCCATGGTGGTTATCCAATGTACGGTCTAAGTATTTCTTTGAAACAGCATTACCTGTTGAATCCATTTTCAACATAGTTGCATAATAATCATATCCTTTTGAAATAAATATTTCATCATTTTTAAAAAGGGGTGTATTAGTCCAGATCAATCCATTATCCTGCCATGCCCACTTTTCCTTAAAAAAATACCTGTAACTCCAGGCAATTTCACCTGTTCCAGGGACAATTGCTAAAAGATCGGTTCCAATTACAGCCAAAATATACCTTAAGCCATTATACTGAAATACCGTTGGAGAAGCATATGCCCTTGCACCTCCCAATGATTTGCTCTGCCAAACAAGCTCGCCCGTAAACTTATTAAAAGCTACAACACTTGTTTTATCGCCTCCGGGTGTACTTATCACCATATCATCGACTATTAAGGGAGTTTCTGAGTTTCCCCAAACATGGTATTCACTTTGATAATCTTTATCTACTTCAACAGCCCAGATTTCTTTGCCTGTTTCACGGTCAAAACAGACCAATCGGCCAGTACCGCTTTGAATATAAACACGATTTTCTTCTATTGTTGGAGAACTCCTTGTATCGGGATACGACTGTATCCATGAACGCCCATAAGGCACCTGCCATAAAATTTCGCCAGTTGAAGACATTTTGGTAAGATAATCCAGGGTATCGATCATTCCGCTGATAAAAATTTCATTTTCAGTAGCAATTGGCGAAGACCATCCTTTACCCAATCCTTCAACTTCAAGTAAAAGTTCAGGCCCATTTTCAGGCCATTGTTTTAACAATCCAGCATCTGTAAAATGCCCGTCCCGATTTGGACCCCGCCACTGCGTAACCTGAGCTGAAATTGAATACGAAAAAAATATTATCAGAATAAAACTTAGATACGTTTTCATAAAATTGATTTTTGGCTTTTATTTTTAAAATTTTCTGCGTTAAAAATATAAACATGAAATATATATAAAAATAAACTGCGATGAATAAACGGTTCAGTCACATATATACGTCTTTAAAAACGAGGTTCAAAAATAGAAAAATATTGAAATGGCTTTACAAGTATTTATAAAAAATAACCTGATGTTCTGATTTCCTTAATTTTCAATTTCTTAAGAATTCACAAAACCATTATAATCCAGGCTGTTAAAAACTGCCTGCTTAAAACTTGGCCCTATCGGAAATTCTTTTTTCCCTATAAAAATACTGGTAGGGCCAAAACTTGAAATTTTTTTCAGAGAAACAATAAACGATCTGTGTATTCGAAGGAATTCATCATCTGGCAATACCTTTTCAACAGAAGAAATTGTACAACGTGTTGTTATTTTTCTTTCTGAAGTATGAATTGTAAAGTAATCACCCATACTTTCAATAAATAGTACTTCAGGCAATAGAATTTTATGAATGATATTCTTTTCGCGCAAGTAAATGTATTTTTCTTCCTGATTGTTGTAATGAACCGAAAACTTCGCCATTACCATTATCAGCCAAATTAAACTTTTCAACAGCCTGCATAAATCGTTTAAACGAAACAGGTTTAAGCAAATAATCGATAACATTAAGGTCGAAACCTTCGAGGGCATATTGTCGGTGGGCAGTGGTGAGAACTACTTTTGGCGGGAACTGAAGGTTTTTTATCAGTTCAGTACCTTTCATTTCAGGCATATGAATATCGAGGAACATTAAGTCAACCTGATTCTTTTTAAGAAAATTAAAAGCCTCAAATGCATCGCGGCAAGTTCCTGCAACCTCAAAAGAATCTATTTTCGCAACATGTGATTTAATTACTTCAATTGCCAATGGTTCATCATCAACTATAAGACATCTGGTTTTCATTTCAAACGATTGATTTTATTTCTTTCCAATAAATTTTCAGATTTACTTCATAACTGCTTTTTTTATCATCCAATTCCAGCAAAAACAAATCCGGATAAATCAATTCAAGCCTTCTTCGTACATTTTTCAAACCTATTCCTTCGCCATAATCTTTATCGGCTTTTGAAGAAGCCGGTACTGTATTTTTCACATTCAGAAACAGGTAATCTTTTTTTACCAACATCAAAATTATAATAACAGGTTTAGATCGGTCGGAACTGGCTCCATGTTTAAAACTGTTTTCAATAAAAGGAAGCAGAATCAAAGGAGCTATCTGGTGATTCTGAGATTGCCCTTCAATTTTAAATTCAAGGTCGAGACGGTTGTCATACCTGATTTTTTCCAGCTCAATATAGCTTTTCAAAATTTCAATTTCTTTTTCTAAAGGAACAAAATCATCATTGCTTTTGTAAAGCATATAATCAAGAAGCCCTGAAAGTTTTAGAACAATATCGGGTGTTTTATCTGATTTAATTAGTGTTAAACCATATAAGTTATTTAATGTATTAAAAAGAAAATGTGGATGTATTTGAGCCTTTAAAAACTTTAATTCTGCTTCGTGTTTTTCAATTGCCAGTTTGCGCCGTGTTTGTTCATCAGTAAACCATTTTTTAAAAATTAATACAGCTGTTGCCAGAACAGAAATTCCGTAATTTGAAATAATAGCATTAAAGATCTTAGGAAAGTAAAATAATTTATACACGGAATAATCAGTGTAATACGGGAATAAATTTGAAAGATACATTGTAATCCAAATCACAAACCCATATAAAAAAGCATGGATAAGCGCAAAAAAGAAAAATGAAAAAAACCACCGTTTTACCAGTAATAGCGGGATTAACATGTACAACAATACATAAGTGCCAATAATCCTTACAGGCATAAGGATCAGATTTATAATAAATTCTTCATAATAATGACACCAATAACCACCATAAGTTACTGAATACATTACATACACCGTTATCCAGAATAAGATGTGCCATAAAATACGGTATCTGAATAAAATCGGTGGCTTTTTGCCCGGCATACCAAAATAGTTTACAATAAAAATAATTCCAATTAACTATAAAACCAAACTAACACGACAGATTGCAGCATGGCAAGTACAAAGAATTATTTTGGTGCGATTAAAAAAAATAGCTTTACCATTTATTGAAAAAACTATTAGACAACATCGTGTAACTGATTATTTAATCTTATATGCAATTAGCGCCTGTCCATGCCTTATGTATAATTTGCCATCGTCAATTACAGGATGCGCCCAATGCTGAGCTGTCCCTAATTCAACTTTTGCTTTGCTTAATACCTTGAACTGCTCGGGAGTTGCTTCAACAATCGCAATGTCACCCCGTTCGCTATATAAAAACAGCATATTATCAGCATAAATTATAGCGCCTTTTCCGATTGATTTATCAACATATTTTTCCTCACCAGTTTTCCAGTCTACACAGCGCCATTCACGGTTATAATCGCCCGAACAATAAATATAACCATCCACCAGAACAGCGCCACCCATACGGCTATCAAGTTTACTATTAACCCATTCCTTACTTACACTGCTTCCATCAGCCGATAATTTAAGCTTTACCCCACCGGCACCATAACCTGAAAAACAAAATAATCCGACGTCATTATAAATTGCAGTATTTGCATGCACAGAATGTTGATTGGTTTGTTCATAGGACCATAAAAGTTTTCCATTTGATGCATTTATTCCAACAATATGCCTTGCCGTATTTGTTACCAATAATTTTCTCGAAGGCAATTCAATTAATAAAGGAGAACAATACGCTGATTTCTCACCTAATCCAGGAGATTTCCACATCAAATCACCATTATGTCTGTTAAATGCAACTATATTATTATTTTTTCCTCCTGGCGTGCAATACACGATATTACCATCTACCAGGACAGTTTCAGTTACTCCCCAGGTTATATTCTCTCCACCCAGGTCTTTAAATGTATCTTTTTCCCAGACTTCGCTTCCACTGTTTGCATCAAGACATGTTAATACTCCCTGTCCAGAGAAAATATACAGTAATCCACCTGCTATAACTGGTGATGCTCTTGAACCTGGGTAACTTGCATGAAATTCTTCACCGTATGGAGCTTTCCAAACCAATTTACCTTCAAGAGTTAAACAATAAATATAACCTGTGGGCTCTTCCATTCCCGATACATATATTTTACCTTCTGCAAATACAGGTGAAGAAAAACCAACACCCAGATTATCAAAATGCCAGACAATTTCCGGTCCCGAAGCCGGCCATTTTTTTAATAATCCTGTTTCGTTGTAAATCCCGTTAGAGTTTGGACCACGCCATTTAGTTGGTTCCTGAGCATAAGAAAAAGTACCAAGTAATATTGATACAAAAATTAGTAGTTGTTTTCTGTTCATGTTTAATTGTTTATTGATTTTCACTGATGCGTAAAAATAGAATTATAAATGAAAACGGATACCTGAATTATATTTATGTGTATATTATCTAGAAATCTTAACAACTTATTTAAAAGTCATTAACAAAAGGTTATTGAATGTTTGAAGAAATATTAGATATTTGTTAAGAAATTATATATTTTATAAAGAATTATTTCTCTATATGATATTATTCTTATCTTTGAATTGATATAAAACAATAGTGATGCAAAAAGAAAAAGACATAAAACAAG